>NZ_BAAACY010000121.1:0-35112 GCF_039521925.1 Virgibacillus salarius
GCTACTAGAGGAAGCGTAAATCTGAGCATTTAGTGATAAGGACTGAGCGAATTTTGCTCAGTTTTTCTTATCTAGGAAATGATAAAATTAGCTCAAGTGGATAAATAGGGGCGTGTTCAGCTCCAGCGCCCAGAAACTAGGGGACTTCACGAATCGAATAACTGTAAGATATGAAAGTAAAAAAGGCCGACGCGCAAGTTTTTTAACGTATGGGCCAAATACCTGTTTTAACATAATCTTATAGAATATAAAAAATGCTAGCAACAGTTATAAATGATATGAGAAGCGAAGCAAACACATAACAAATCGCTAATTTGTATTCTTTGTTTTGGAGTAGCTTCATTGTTTCATTACCAAATGTTGAAAAGGTGGTATATGCTCCGCAGAATCCTACTCCAAATAGTAGCCACCAGAATTCAGAGATAAACTGGGTTATGTAAAAATGCCATAGTACGGCTAATAACATTGATCCTGTTATATTGGCTATCCATGTACCTATTAAACGTCTCGTAGTAAATAATGAAATCTGGTAACGTGCAATACTTCCTATAAATCCTCCTAGGGCAACTAATAGAAAATTCATACATTTCCCCTCTTTCTTCCAGTCAATGAGCTTTTAAACCCTAGGAAACAAAAGAAAAGACCACCAAGAACACTAATTATACAATAAAGAACAGCTAATAGCTGACTTTTATTCCATAGCTCTATGGTTTCCACTGAAAATGTAGAAAACGTCGTAAAGGAGCCTATTAAACCAACGCTTAATGACGCAAACATTGGAGGAGATAGAATTTTTTTCACTTTATCATTATGTAAGATATAGCTTAATATAAAGCATCCCATTAAATTTACACATAAAGTAGCAAAGGGAAACCCCTCTGCTATTATAATTAATGATATTAAGTAGCGAAACAAAGATCCCACTACGCCACCTAATCCAATTGCTAGGGAGTTCTTTACGTTAACGCTAGCTTGCATCCTGGACACCTTCCATAAATTTCAAACTTATGTCCTTCGATTGCATAGTCGGCTAAAGCTTGTTCCACTTCATCCATTGGACAAACTTTGATTTCCTTTGTTTTACCACAATCTTTACAAATAAAATGATGGTGGTGATGATGTGTGCAATTTATACGAAAATGTTTTTCACCATTTAATTCCGTCGTTTCTAGTATACCTATTTCATTATATAAATGGAGATTTCGATAAACTGTATCAAAGCTAATACCGTCATAGCTTGATTCTAAATACTGAATTAGATCTTTTGCTGTACGGTAGCCGTCTGCATCAGCGAAAAAGGATAGTATTTCTTTTCGTTTACCGGTTGTTTTATATCCTTTTTCCTTTAAAAGTTCGATAGCTTCATTAATATCCATTCAGCATCCCTCACTTTTTTATTGTATGTTTGAATCGCTTTATAAATATAGAAAGTAATAAAATAATAATGGAGACCATTACAATGGTTCCACCTGGAGGTATACTTAAATAATATCCAGATATTAATCCTATAATAACAGCTAGTTCACCAAATACAATAGATAAAAGTAACATTTGCTTAAATCCTTTTGCTAAACGCATACTTGCTGCTACTGGTAACGTCATTAGTGCAGAGACGAGTAAAACACCAACAATGCGGATGGATGCTGCAATGACAAGTGCTGTTAAAACAATAAAGAGCAGATGAATAGATTTAGCATGTAGACCTGATATTGTTGCGTGTTCTTCATCAAATGATAGGGTAAACAACTCTTTAAAAAACAAAGCAATTACAATCATTATAAACGCGGATATTCCAGCAATGGTATATAAATCATTTTTACTCACAGCAGAAACAGAACCAAATAAATAATTAAACAACTCGGTGTTAAAGCCGTCAGCAAGAGAAATGAAAATAACACTTAGACCAACACCACCGGAGAGAATAATTGGAATTGCTATTTCTTGATAGGCTTTATAAACACCTCTAAGCTTTTCTATAAAGATTGATCCAAAAACAGAGAAAGCCATCCCACTATACAAAGGACTTAGCATGATAGCAAATTTCTTTTCTAATAAAAGACCAAATGCTATCCCTGCTAGTGTAACATGAGATAATGCATCAGCTATTAAAGAAAGTCGTCTTACTACAATAAAAGTACCTAGTAATGGGGCAATAATGCCTATTAGTAGTCCTGTTAAAAATGTATGTCGTAAAAAATCAAATTCTAAAAAGTCGGCAATCATACTTCTTCCTCCAAAGGTTAATGATCGTGTGTAATGATATTTACATGATGGCCATGTAGACGAGATAAATCTGTATCTGTTAAAGCTTGATATTCTTCTGGATTCCCATGGAAATGCAGGGTTTTATTCAAACATACTATTTCAGTGGCATGCTTAGTCATGGTTCCTGTATCATGTGTAACCATTAACATGGTAATCTTTTTCTGACTATTTAATTGATATAATAATTCGTAAAATCGCTGCACATTTTCTTTATCGACGCCAACAGTTGGTTCATCAAGAATTAATAATTCAGGATCATTTACGAGTGCTCTAGCGATAAAAATACGTTGCTGTTGGCCACCGGACAGGTTGCCAATATTTTCATGTGTGTATGCTCCCATGCCAACCTGTGCAATTGCATCGATTATTTTTGCTTTGTGCTTTCTAGTAAAGAATTTAAAATACCCGACTTTTGCAGTCAAGCCCATAGATACTACTTCAAACACGGTAGCAGGAAAACCTTTATTAAAGGAATTGGCTTTTTGTGAAACAAAGCCAATTTTATTCCAATCTGAAAAGTGTTCTAGTGATTGACCAAAAAGCTCAACGGAACCTGTATCTGGTTTTTGCAGGCCAAGAATGATCTTGATTAACGTTGTTTTCCCCCCACCATTAGGTCCGATTAGGCCCATAAACGAACCACGCGGAATAGCAAAATTGATATGATCGAGTACTTTTTTATTCTCATATGAAAAGTCAATGTCTTTCATTGTAACAATAGTCTCTGCCATATATTTACTCCTTTCCGAAATTCAACGAATGAGGCGCATGCTAAAAACGGCTCATTTCGTTACTGTATCTAGTGTTTGTAAATTTTGTCTCATTAATGACAGATAATCCTCTTTATTCGCTACATCCTCTTCCGTTAACACAGCTAAGTTATGAATGGTTACCGCTTCTGCTCCGATATGTTCTTGTATAATTTTAGATACTCGGTTGGAGGTATTTTGTTCAAAAATTAAATAATCAAGTTGATACTCATTTGCTTGTTCAATAATTTTTGTTAACTCCTTTTGGGATGGCTCACTGCTCGATGACAAACCATTAATGGAAATTTGTTCAAGGCCATAACGATCCTCCCAATACCCATACGCTGCATGAGAAACTAATATATGCTTATTCTCTTTATTAGTTAGTACCTGTTTAAACGCATTGTCCAATTCATGTAGCTGAGATTCGAGGTTTGCAAAGTTCGTTTCATACAATTTTTGTTTATCTGGATTTAATGTAATGAGTTCATCTTTAATTAATTCGGCTAATTGCACCATTCGTAAAGGGTCTAACCAAATGTGAGGATCATGATCACCGTGATCGTGTCCGTCATGTGAGTGATCAGCATGTTTTTCATTATGGCTACTGTGCTCACCATCCACTTCAGTATGAAATAATGATTCCTGTTCTCCTAGTTCAATAAGGGCTACGTCTTCTGCAGAGAGCGCATCGGCTGCACTTTCAGCAAAACCCTCCATACCAGCGCCAAGGTAAATAAATGCGTTACTCTTTGCAATTTCCGTAATATCCTTGGAGGTGGGCTCATACGTGTGGGCATCTATTCCAGCAGGATAAACGGATTGAACATCAGCCGTATCTCCAGCTATTTGTTCAACAGCAAATTGAATGGGGTAGATTGAAGTATAGATGGTCAAATCCCCATTCTTCTTCGTAGATGCTTTATTAGAGGAACATCCAGTAAAGATGATTCCTACTATAATAATAGAAATAAGAACGATGTAAGACTTTTTCACGTTTTTGTTCCTCCCTGTTCAAATGTCTTCCATTATATTACCGTAATCATTACGAAATGTAAATAGGAATGATTACGATTGATTTAGCTGATTAGTAGTCCTTTCGAAATAATTTCGATATGAATGAATTATAGTAGGAAAAAATCATTTAAAAATGCTAAAATAACTTTATAATAAATGAGTAGAAAGAAAAATTAAATTTTTTAAAATATAGGGGGCGTGTAAGTGGAACAGCTAATGCGCAGCTTCTTCTTATTCTTATCAAAAAATAAATCGTTAACGAAATTAGCCAAAAGGTATGGTTTTAAATTTGGAGCTGGAAGATTTGTAGCTGGTGAAACCATTGAGCAGGCATCTCGAAAAATAAAGGGAATGAATGCAGCTGGATTTGTAGTAACGGTGGATCATTTAGGTGAATTTATTGATAATGAACAAGAAGCTAGAGAGTCTGCTAAGGAATGTGTCCACGCCATAACAGTGTTAGCTAAGGAAGAATTAAATGCTGAACTATCACTGAAGCTTACTTCAATTGGATTAGATATATCCAGAGAACTTGTCATGCAGAACATGCGAATGATTTTAGATGTGGCTAAACAGCATCAAGTTAACGTTACTATTGATATGGAGGATTTTGAACGGACTGAACAAACGTTACATATATTTAAAGAGCTTCGAAATGAATATAGTAATATTGGAACTGTACTACAGGCTTATTTATATCGAGTAGAAGCGGATATTGAAGAGTTAAACGCCTTTGATCCATACTTACGACTTGTGAAAGGAGCATATAAGGAGTCACATGAAGTAGCATTTCCAGAGAAAAAAGATGTTGACGAAAATTATAGGAAGATTATTAAATTAAACTTGCTTCAAGGCAATTATACTGCAATAGCAACCCATGACGAAGCTATTATTAACTATGTAAAACAATTAGAGCTAGAGTATCGTATTCCAAAAGAGCGCTTCGAATTCCAAATGCTTTATGGAATTCGGATTGATTTGCAAAAGGAGCTTTTAAACGAAGGATATACGATGCGTGTCTATGTCCCTTATGGAAGGGATTGGTATGGTTATAACATGCGACGACTTGCTGAACGTCCAGCAAATGTTATGTTTGTATTGAAAGGAATCGTCAATAAGAAATAGGATTGATATTGTCTTCATAATATTTACCTAGCATCATTAATTTACTTATATTAAAGCAGTACGGATACAGTTGATAAGTGCCAAACAAGTGAACATAACACTTGCTTTATCGATGCATATAACTGGCAGGAAGTACGTATAGTAGCTAAAGGCTTTCATTTAAGAAACCAAATAAGGAAATGATGAGGAGAGTAGCAACAACCGTGGTACGTGATAAAAAATTTTATAAATGGATTGCGAAAAATCTGTAAATACTTTATAGTTATAGATAAGTGGATAGGAAACTATCTTTTATTTTTCGAAATAAAATGAATGAGTATTCATTCAAAAAGAGATTGGGGGATAAAGTATGAAGCAATCAATCAGGCGTGCAGCTGTTTTAGGGTCTGGTGTTATGGGATCTGGAATTGCTGCTCACTTGGCTAATGTTGGAATTCCTACATTAATGCTTGATATTGCACCAAAACAATTAACGAAAGATGAAGAACAAAAAGGTCTTACCTTGGATGATCGTGTTGTTCGGAATAGAATTGCAGCACAAAGTAAGCAAGCACTTCTAAAGCAGAAGCCATCACCACTTACTACGAGGCAGAGCCTCGACTTAATTGAAATTGGGAATATGGATGATGATATGGAGAGGCTTGCAGAGGTAGACTGGATTATTGAAGTTGTAGTTGAAAATCTGGACGTTAAGAAGAAAGTATTTGCAAATGTAGATAAATATCGAAAACAAGGTACGATTGTTACTTCGAACACTTCGGGTATATCCATTGAAGCAATGGCAAGTGATTGTTCAGTAGATTTTCGAAAGCATTTTTTAGGAACACATTTTTTTAATCCACCACGCTATTTAAAGTTATTAGAAGTAATACCTACGAAGGATACCGATCCAGAAGTATTAGCATTTATGAAAGCGTTTGGAGAGAATGTGTTAGGTAAAGGAGTAGTGGAAGCAAAGGATACGCCTAATTTTATCGCTAACCGTATTGGCACCTATGGGTTGTTAGTAACGGTTCGTGAAATGCTAAGAGGAGGCTATAGTGTAGGAGAAGTGGATTCTGTTACAGGGCCAATGATTGGGCGACCGAAAAGTGCAACATTTCGAACCCTTGATGTCGTGGGGCTGGATACCTTCATTCATGTAGCGAAAAATGTGTATGACCAAGTTGAAGGTAAAGAGAAGGAAATATTTGATATACCTAACTTTGTCATGGAAATGAAGGAAAAAGGCTGGCTAGGTGCTAAGTCTGGTCAAGGATTCTTCTTTAAGAAAAAAGATAAAAGTGGCAGTACAATTTATGAATTAAATCCAGAAACACTAGAATATGAGAATCGCAAAAAACTTAAAACAGCTGCTACTGAAATGGCGAAGCAGGAAAAAGGGTCTCGTCGGAAATTGAAAACGCTTATATCGAATAAAGGAGATCGTGCAGGTGATCTCGTATGGTCCATTCTGAAGCCGGTTTTCATTTATTCTGCAGAGCTTACTGGAGAGATTGCAGATGATATTGTAGCAGTCGATGAGGCTATGAAATGGGGATTCGGATGGGAAATAGGACCATTCGAAACATGGGATGCAATTGGTTTGCGAAAATCAGTGGAGCGAATGCAGGCTGAAGGCGAACGTGTTCCTGAATGGGTATTACAATTATTAGCAGATGGAAATGAATCATTCTATAAAACAGATAATGGCAATGTTTATTATTATGACGAAGGTACGTATAAACAACAGAAGTTTAATAAAAAGGAAATTAATCTAAAGCGATTAAAAGATGTGAATGGCATCATAAAAAAGAATGTCGGAGCTAGTTTTATAGATCTTGGAGATGGAGTAGCGGGATTAGAGTTCCATTCACAAAGTAATGCTATAGGCCTTGATATTATCCAAATGGTTAATTATGCACTGGAAGAGGTTAGTAAGAATTATGAAGGACTAGTTATTGGGAATCAAGGGAAAAATTTCTGTGTTGGAGCTAACTTAGGAATGATGCTGATGGAAGCACAAGACGATAATTTCTTTGAACTGGATATGGTTATTCGTCAATTTCAAAATATGGCAATGGCCATCAAGTATGCTGATAAACCAGTAGTAACTGCTCCGTTTAATATGACACTTGGTGGCGGTGCAGAAGTATCTCTACCAGCTGCATCCATACAAGCATCAGCTGAAACCTATATGGGGCTAGTTGAGTTTGGAGTTGGGTTAATACCAGGTGGCGGAGGAACAAAGGAGCTATATCTGAAGCAACTTCGAAATATGCCTAAAGGGATTCATTTCGACTTAACAAAAGTGGCAAATGACGTATTTGAAAAAGTTGCTATGGCTAAAGTATCAACTTCGGCTGCCGAAGCTCGTGATAATGGCTACTTGGATCAAAGAGACAAAATTAGTGTTAATCCTGATCACCTTTTATATGATGCGAAGGAAAATGTGTTAGCTCTTGCGAAGTCTGGTTACCGAGCACCAATACGTGAAAAGATTCCGGTTGTAGGTGATCCTGGCTATGCAGCAATGCTTTTGGGAGTTAAGTCATTACAGCTCAGTGGGTATGCATCAGAACATGATGTTAAGATTGCAGAAAAGCTAGCATATGTTTTATCTGGTGGAAGGATCAAAGAAGGAACAAAGATTGATGAGCAGGTCATGCTTGATCTAGAAAGAGAAGCATTTTTAAGTTTAATCGGAGAGCCTAAAACACAACAACGGATGCAGCACATGCTAGTAAAAGGGAAACCATTACGTAATTAATGAAAAAGGGGGAAACATTGTGAAGGAAGCAGTCATTGTTGCAGGTGCAAGGACCCCTGTAGGAAAAGCAAAAAAAGGATCGCTTGCCAATTCTAGACCGGATGATTTGGCAGCGATAACAATAAAGGAAACCTTAAAACGAGCAGGGGATTACGATGGAAATATCGATGATGTCATAATTGGCTGTGCAATGCCTGAAGCAGAACAGGGAATGAATATGGCGCGTAATATCGCTGGGCTTGCAGGCCTGAAGCATGACGTACCAGGGATTACAATTAATCGCTACTGTTCCTCGGGATTACAAAGTATAGCGTATGCAGCTGAACGAATTATGGTAGGTGCTAGTGACACGATAATAGCTGGTGGAGCAGAATCAATGAGTCTAATCCCGATGGCTGGCCATGTCATTAAGCCTAATTCAAAGCTTGTTCAGGATGCACCGGGTTACTATATGGGAATGGGCCATACAGCCGAAGAAGTAGCAAATCGTTTCAACATCTCCAGAGAAGATCAGGATGCGTTTGCTGTTCGTAGTCATGAGCGTGCAGGGAAAGCGCTAAAAGAAGGAAAGTTTAAGGATGAAATTGTTCCAGTAAAAGTTATTCACCGTTTTATTAACGCCAAGCATAAGCCAGAAGAAAAGCAAATAACGTTTTCGATGGATGAAGGTGTGCGTGAAGGAACTTCAATGGATATTCTAAATAAATTGAAGCCAGCTTTTCATGTGCAGGGAACCGTTACAGCAGGCAATTCATCACAAATGAGTGATGGTGCAGCATCAGTACTTGTAATGGACCGTGAGAAAGCGGAAGCAGAAGGATTAAAACCCATTGTTAAATTTCGATCATTTGCAGTAGCTGGAGTAGAGCCGGAAATTATGGGGGTAGGTCCAGTAAAAGCCATTCCTAAAGCATTAAAAATTGCTGGACTTGAATTATCTGATATTGGTTTATTTGAGTTAAATGAAGCATTTGCTTCACAGTCAGTTCGAGTAATTGAAGCATTGGGTTTAGATATCGATAAAGTGAATGTAAACGGTGGAGCGATTGCTTTAGGGCATCCACTAGGAATGACTGGTACAAAGCTAACGTTAGGTTTAATGCATGAAATGAAGAGACAGCAAATACAATATGGAGTTGTAACGATGTGTATAGGTGGCGGAATGGGAGCCGCTGGAGTATTTGAACTAATTTGAACTACTCGATGACTAGGAAACGATTAATTTAAGATAATCACATCGGTATTTCAGAAAAAATAAAGAAGGGATAGATGAAAATGAGTGAAACGAAGGAGAAGGTGTTTAAAGGTGGCGGTTTTTTAGTAGAAGATTTATCGAGTGATGATGTAATAACACCGGAAGATTTTACAGAAGAACATAAGATGATTGCAAAAACGACAGAAGAATTCGTATCCGGTGAAGTCCTTCCGAAATTAGAGAATTTGGAGAATCATGAGTTTGAACATTCCGTGGATTTATTAAAGAAAGCAGGAGAATTAGGATTACTTGGAGCCGATGTTCCGGAAGAGTATGGCGGGTTAGGATTAGATAAAATTAGTTCGTCACTAATTACAGAGAAATTTTCACGCGCTGGTGGTTTTTCTGTAACACATGGTGCCCATGTCGGCATCGGTTCTTTACCAATTGTTTTCTTTGGAAACGAACAACAAAAACAAACCTATTTACCTAAACTGGCAACTGGAGAATTGTTAGCTGCATATGCATTGACAGAGCCTAGCTCTGGTTCCGATGCGCTCGGTGCAAAAACAACAGCAAAATTAAATGAAGCCGGAACACACTATATACTAAATGGTGAAAAGCAATGGATCACCAATTCAGCCTTTGCAGATGTATTTGTTGTATACGCAAAAATTGATGGTGAGCACTTTTCAGCGTTTATTGTGGAAAGGGACTTTCCAGGTGTATCTACCGGACCGGAAGAAAAGAAAATGGGGATAAAGAGTTCCTCTACGCGTACATTAATCTTGGAAGATGCTGAAGTTCCAGTAGAAAATTTATTAGGAGAAAAGGGACGTGGCCATATTATAGCGTTCAATATTTTAAATGTAGGGCGTTATAAGCTAGCTATTGGCGGAGTTGGTGGTTCAAAGCGAGCGCTGGAATTAGCTGTAAAATATGTGAATGAGCGTAAGCAATTTAATACACCAATCTCCAGCTTCTCTTTAACACAAGAAAAACTAGCTACGATTGCTGCAGAGACGTATGCGAATGAAAGCTCTGTTTACCGAACCGTCGGATTGTTCGAACAGCGTATGGGAGCTTTAACACAAGAACAATTAAATGATGGTAGAGAAGTGGCACGAGCTATTGCAGAGTATCAGATTGAATGTTCCATGAATAAATATACGTGTACGGAATTACTAGATTATGCGGCAGATGAAGCAGTTCAAATGCATGGTGGATATGGATTTATGCAAGAATATGAAGTGGAACGTATCTATCGTGACTCGCGAATAAATCGTATTTTTGAGGGAACTAACGAAATTAATCGTTTACTCGTTCCAGGCACGCTATTGAAAAAGGCGATGAAAGGCGAGCTACCACTTCTTCAAAAAGCACAGGCACTCCAAGAAGAGCTGATGATGCTTATGCCGGAAGAGGTAGGTACTGAAACACTTGAGCAAGAAAAGCATCTACTGAAAAATGCGAAGAAAATTGTCTTACTTGGTGCAGGGCTTGCAGCTCAAAAATATATGCAAAAAATAGAAAAAGAACAAGAAATATTAGTGAATTTAGCAGATATGGTAGCTGAGGTTTACAATATGGAAGCTGCTATTCTACGTACTGAAAAGGCAATTAAAAAAGATGGAGAAGCAAAGCATAAACAAAAGCTACTCTATACGCAAGTATTCGTACAAGAAGCATTTAATCGTATAGAAGCTGATGCAAAAGAAACATTAATTGCTGTAGAAGAAGGAGATACACTAAGAATGATGTTATCTTCATTACGGAAGCTAACTCGCCATACGCCTACAAATGTAATTGCCAAGAAACGAGAAATAGCAAAGCAAATTATTAAAGAAGAAAAATATGTGTTGTAATATATCATGCTGAGACAACAGCCCATTAAATGAACGAAACATCGACACTAAGACAAAAGAATGAAGAAACAATTAAAAACGAACGATGTGGTACCACCCCCCCTGAAGTTAGAGTGAAAAACTAATTTCAGGGGGGGTTTGTGGCTAAATATAGTGAAGAATATAAAGTGAAGGTTGTGAACTACTAAGGCTAGAGAATGCCTACTTAAAAAAGCTAAAAGCTTTTCGGGAGAATCCGAATGCCTTCTACGAAAAGCACAGGCAAAGGTGGCATTCGAACTCAAAGAAGAAGGATTCCGATTAAAAGATATTTTTCTTGTTGTGGGTATTCCTGAAGCTACCTATCACTATCATGTAAAAAACATGTAAGAAGGCACATATACTTCAGAAATCTTCCGGCATTATCTTCTTCAATCGTTGTACAAAACCTGATTCTCGAGCAACATTGCGAAGTTCAGAAATAGATAAAATATCGAGCACACGCTTTACAAACGAGTCAAAATGATATTGCTTAGCCATACGTAATCCCTCCAAATTATTCCATTTATAATGTCAGAATAACGAATAACTTTTTAGGTTTTAAAATATCCTGCTTAACTTGACGGCTATGTGCTATGCCCGCGGAAAGAGCGTATAGTTTCACGGTGCGGCGATGATATCTCTATTGATAACATGATTATTCGCATTTTGAGTAAAGAAGTTGTGTTTTGTCCTTGCCTCAGTGTTTCGTTTGGTTTGTATTAATTTGAAATTCCGCCTTCACCCACTTTATTTTGCATAAGTTAAAGAGTTCGATATCATCTCTAATTTAGTTATAACTTTATCGTAGATCCCTCATAAACAATCAGTTCATTTTTGTTTTTGGTTGGTGAATTACAATATGATGAAAGGGGCGATGTTCTAGTGTCTAATTGCAGAGAGGATGGCGGAGACGCCTGTGGGAATAGCATGAGCGAAAGATCTCGCAGGTAGTAAACATAAGATACGGAAAAAGTTGACTCTGGGACCATGGCAAGCCTTCGACAAGAACCAATTTTTTCAATGTTGACCAGAGACATGACTTTCGAATCAGACCATCACTTTTTATAGGTCAACATTTTAGTCGAATTTACATCCGCTATTTTGCTATAATAAATCTAAACTAGATTACAAAGGAGAGTCTACATGGCAGTCACCGTTTATTGGTATCCAAATTGTGATACATGCAAAAAAGCAAAGAAATGGTTGGATGATCATCAGGTTAAATATCAGTTAATTCATATTGTTGAATCTCCACCGAAAAAAGAAGAATTATTAGATCTGTTTGATAAAAGTGAGCTTCCTGCCAAAAAGTTTTTTAATACAAGCGGAAAAAAATATCGAGAACTAAATATCAAGGATAAAATAAAAGATGCATCTGATGAAGAGATGGCAACAATATTAGCCACCGATGGCATGCTAATTAAGCGTCCAATTGTCGCAGATGACTCAAAAGTAACAGTCGGTTTTAAAGAGGAGATGTTTGAAAATACGTGGCTTTAATTTCTCTTTGAACAGAGCATGTTTAGGATAGACTTACGTAAAATAACAGACATAAAGAAACGTCCAAAATAAGACATGTATTTATGGACTTTTGGAAAAAACCGTATGAACAAATAATATGAAAAGTTAAAAAGAAATACTGGATAATTGCGCGTATACCTTGTATAGTAAAAGTGAATTACATATTGGAGGGGATAGTTTGAGCGTACCTAAAGAATTATTATACTCAAAAGAACATGAATGGGTAAAAAAAGAAGATGGAAAAGTTCGTATTGGGATTACTGATTTTGCTCAGGATGAATTAGGAGATATTGTGTTCGTAGAGCTCCCTGAACCTGGTGATGAATTAGAAGTAAATGAACCATTTGGTAGTGTAGAATCAGTGAAAACAGTTTCTGAATTATATGCTCCAATTAGCGGTAAGGTTATTGAAGTGAATGAAGAGCTAGAGGATAGCCCTGAATTCGTAAATGAATCTCCTTACGAGAAAGCTTGGATGGTCGTGATTGAACCATCTGAAGAGACAGAGCTTGATGATTTATTATCTGCTGATGCATATGATGAGATCGTAAATCAAGACTAATTGCATATCAGAAAAATAAATGGCTGATAAACAACCTTTGGTTGGAATCAGCCATGTTTTTACAGCTATACTAATTGCTCAACATTACGAATTGGACGTATCACTAAATAACTACATTTCATCATATAATAAAGGAAAGTCACATTTCGAAAAGACAACTACTGATAACATAGTAGAAGTGAGCGATATTAAAACCTTCCGCTTGATTTACTGAGGAGTGCTATGTGATGATAACTGACGAATTAGAAAAAATTATTATCGTAGAAGGCTTAACAGATAAAAAGCAAATTAGAAAGGTTATTACTGACGATGTAACGATTATATGTACGAATGGAACATTAGGTGTTGAACGATTCGATCAAATGTTAGAGGATTACGCATTAGATGATAAAGACGTCTACATTTTAGTAGATGAGGATGAATCAGGCCAAAAACTGCGAAAGCAATTGGCAAGAGAACTACCACATGCAGAACACATCTATGTTAGTAGTGAATATCGAGAAGTAGCAACAACTCCTGAAAATATTTTAGCTCAAGTATTAGTGAGTAAACGAATCGCTGTTAATCCGATTTTCTTAATCTAAACAAGGTGTAAAAGTAATGGGTAGGACTTAGCAAGCACTATGAATGAGTTTAAATAAGGTGATATGTTTGCAACAAATTACAGCCGAACTTTTGAAAAGAGACCACTACCTTCTTTATATATTTACTCCTTTTTGTGGTACGTGCAATTTAGCAAGGTCCATGCTAAAGAAAATTGAGTCTGTACATCAAGAAGACATTTTTTATGAGATGAATGCATCCTTGTATCCAGAATTTATGCAGGATAATCAAATAGAAAGTGTACCGTGTCTTGTTGTTAAGAAGGATAATCGAATTGTAGAAAAAGTGTACGCATTTCATTCCATACCTAATATTTATCGATATTTATTAGATTATAAGCCGGAAATGTTTAAGAATAGTTAGCTGAAAATCGTTGACATTGTTTATACAGCATGCTAATATATCTTTTATCGTAATTAAATAGTTGAAAACTCTTATCTTGAGCGGTGGAGGGACTGGCCCTATGAAACCGCGGCAACCTTCAAGCTATCATGCTTGAAAGGTGCTAATTCCTGCAAAGCCTAGGCTTTGATAGATGAGGGGACGAAAAGGCAAACAAACGTCTTTCTGTTCTCTTACAGAAAGGCGTTTTTAATTGTATTTAAGGACATAATACAAATGTATGTAAATAAAAGGAGGATTACGTGTGATATCGATACAGGGTTTGAGTAAGGTCTTTACTTCAAACAAAAGCAATACAGCAGCTGTAGATAATTTGACCCTTTCGATTGATCAAGGAGACATCTTTGGTGTTATTGGTTATAGCGGAGCGGGTAAAAGTACGTTCGTTCGATTATTAAATCGCCTTGAAGAACCAACCAGTGGTCGAATTACAATGAATAACAAGGAAATTACGACATTAAATAAACGAGAACTTCGATTAGTAAGGCAAGATATTGGGATGGTATTCCAGCATTTTAATTTGCTCTGGTCGCGAACTGTTGCCGATAATATTGCTTTTCCTTTGGAAATAGCTGGGATTCCTAAAGCGGAAAGGGATAATCGTGTAAAAACATTGATTGAGCTAGTTGGGTTAACGGGAAAAGAAACATCCTACCCCGCCCAGCTAAGTGGTGGTCAGAAGCAGCGAGTCGGTATTGCACGTGCCTTGGCAAATAAGCCAAAGGTTTTATTATGTGATGAAGCAACTTCGGCACTTGACCCAGAAACGACGAACGCAATATTAGATTTACTTGTTAATATTAATAAAAATTTAGGGTTAACTATTATTCTTATTACACATGAAATGCAAGTGATTCGAAAAATATGTAATCAAGTTGCTGTTATGGAAAATGGAAAGATTGTAGAACAAGGGAATGTACTCGATGTGTTTCTACATCCAAAGCAAACTGTTACTAAAAAGTTCGTCAAACAAATTATGGGGTCTGACGAGGAAGATAGTGATATATCACATGTTATGAACCGTTATCAAAATGGAAAGCTAATCAGACTTCATTTTGTTGGAGAAACAACGAACGACGCATTAATTAGTCAAATTATAAAAAAATATGGTGTGGACATTAGCATTTTACAAGGGAAAATAACGCAAACACAGGCTGGTGCCTATGGAACCTTATTTATTCAAATGGACGGTAATGAAAAAGATATGAACAAAGCTATTTCGTTTGTTCGTGAAGAAACCTCCGTAGAATTGGAGGTTATCCACGATGCTAACTAATTTATTACCAAATATTAAAGTAGAAGATTTTATAGAAGCAACTTATGAGACTTTTTATATGACGATCATTGCTTTAGTTGGAACGTTTATTATTGGGTTATTGTTAGGATTGCTTCTATTCCTTACTCAAAAAGGTGGAATTTGGCAGAATAAGTTATTAAATCTTGTTATAGCGACGGTAGTAAATGTATTTCGAGCTATTCCCTTTATTATATTGATTTTGTTGCTTTTCCCGTTTACTAACTTTTTAATTGGAACTATCCGTGGTCCAAACGCGGCGTTACCAGCATTAATTATTGGCGCAGCTCCATTTTATGGAAGGCTTGTAGAAATAGCACTGAGAGAGGTTGACAAAGGTGTCGTTGAGGCTGCAAAGGCAATGGGAGCAAAGACCAGTACGATTATTTTTAAAGTATTGTTACCTGAATCAATGCCAGCATTGATCTCGGGTATTACGGTAACAGCTATTGCATTAATTGGTTATACAGCGATGGCAGGTGCAATTGGTGCAGGTGGATTAGGCAGCTACGCCTACTACTCTGGCTTTCAACGTAGGGACTTTGATGTTGTACTTATATGTTCCATCATTATTGTATGCATTGTTTTTCTATTTCAATTTATTGGCGATTATGTATCAAGAAAGTTAGACAAAAGATAAGAACGATATAAAATGAACAAGTTAAGAGGAGCGAATAAAATGAAAAAATTGTGGTTATCCGTGTTAATCATTATAAGTTTAGGATTTGTGTTAGCTGCATGCGGCGGAGATGATGAAGCTTCCTCCGATGCAAATACGATTAAAGTAGGCGCTTCTAGCACACCTCACGCTGAAATTCTTGAAGAGGCTAAGCCATTATTAAAAGAAGAAGGCATTACATTGGAAATAACTGAATATGAGGATTACGTATTACCGAATGATGACTTAGCTAATGGAGAAATAGACGCTAATTATTTTCAACATATTCCGTATTTAGAGCAAACAATAAGTGATACTGGATATAAGTTGGATTATATCGATGGAATTCATATTGAACCCATTGGTGTTTATTCCAAAGGCATTTCGAGTATAGAGGAGATTCCAGAAGGAACAGAAGTAGTCTTAAGTAATTCTGTGTCTGATCGTGGTCGTGTACTAGGTTTATTTGAAAAGAATGGGATAATAAAATTGGCAGATGGAGTAAAGACATCAGAAGCAACGCTTGATGATATTACTGAAAACCCTAAGAATTTAACGTTTTCACCAGATTATGACCCAGCACTTTTACCAGAAATTTATGAAACAGATGAAGAATCATTAGTAGTCATAAACACAAATTATGCTATTGGTGCAGGGTTAATCCCAACTGACGATGCATTATTCATAGAAGATGAGGATTCACCATATGTTAATGTTATCGCAGTAAGAGCAGAGGATAAGGACAATAAAGCATTAAATAAGCTTGTAGACGTACTACATTCTGAAAAAATTCAGAAGTTTATTGAAGAAGAATACGAAGGTGCAGTCGTACCTGTTGGCGACAAAAAATAAGCAGACTAACGTTTTAAAAAAATTACTTTTAACAAAGTGAATATCAACAAGACATTGATCCAGCAGTTTGATGTAATAGCTTTTATGAAGAATAGGGAGTATATGTGCGTTATCAGTAGAAACTGTATGAGGATGTTTATTTGGCTTAAATAACCGTTAAATACTGATCAATAAACTGAATAATACGTTTAAATTCGTTTTGTTTTGGGAATCACCTCTGTGTTAACCTTATTATTGTCATAAAATAAGAAAGGATGATTCCCTATCAATAGCGGAATAGAAATGAATTACACTTCTGAAATGGAGAAGGCTATGCAACAGACGCATCATATCGGATTTGCTGAGTATGAAAGAAAGTTAGAAAAGCGATTGGCAATTGAAAAAAAGCGTCAGCAAGAGCATGAGAAGTGTAAGCATTTTGCTGCTGAGTATGACGGACACATGAAAAAATAATGAAATCGACTGAGAAAGTAAAGCGTTATTTAGAAATATAGATGAGAAAATAAAAGGTACGTATGCTTATTGTACATACGTACCTTTTATTTTTGATGATAATTGGGTATGCATGATATCCTATTAAATAAAGGATTTATTATACAATACTGACTCTGTTTAAAAGAGTTGATAATAAATTCTAAATGCTTTAAGATTGTAATGAGAATAAAGTGAGAATGAATCTTGCATTCATTTCAAAGTAACAATAAAACTAATTGTATTTGGAGGTATCGATATGGCAGGATCAACATTAGAAATCAAGAATCTACATGTCTCAATTGAGGATAAAGAAATATTAAAAGGTGTAGACCTTACAATAAAAGGTGGAGAATTCCACGCAGTAATGGGACCAAATGGTACAGGGAAGTCTACATTAGCTTCTGCAATTATGGGACATCCGAAGTATGAGATTACAGAAGGGTCTGTTCTATTAGATGGTGAAGATGTATTAGAAATGGAAGTTGATGAACGTGCTCGTGCTGGGCTATTCCTCGCTATGCAATATCCAAGTGAGATCAGTGGAGTAACTACTTCTGATTTCCTTCGCTCATCTATAAATGCTCGCCGTGGTGAAGGTAATGAAATCTCATTAATGAATTTCATTAAAGAAATGGATAGTGCGCTTGACTATCTTGACATTGATAAAAACATGGCACAACGATACTTAAACGAAGGATTCTCCGGTGGAGAGAAGAAGCGTAATGAAATCCTTCAATTATTACTATTAAAACCAGAAATCGCAATTCTAGACGAAATTGATTCTGGATTGGACATTGATGCGCTTAAGATTGTATCAAAAGGTATTAACAGGCTACGTGATGAGAACTTCGGTTGCTTAATTATTACGCACTATCAGCGTCTATTGAACTATATTACACCTGACAAAGTACATGTAATGATGCAAGGTCGAGTGGTTAAGTCTGGTGGACCAGAGTTAGCAAAACGCCTTGAGGCTGAAGGTTATGAGTGGATTAAAGAAGAGCTTGGTATCGAAGACGAAACTGTTGAGCAAAAAGCGTAAGTAAGGAGGGGTACTACTATGACTGTTGAAACAAAGCTGCCATACGATAAAGAATATATTGATCAGTTTTCCAAGGAAAGAAATGAACCGGAATGGATGCTGGAATTGCGCCTTCAAGCACTAGAACAAGCGGACGCTCTAGAATTACCAAAGCCTGATAAAACTAAAATTGGAAAATGGAATTTTAGCCAGTTTAAACACACGGCTACTGGTGCTGCTATTCAGTCGCTAAAAGAACTTCCAAATGAACTTCAGGAATTCTTGGATCAGGAAAATGCTCCAGAAAACCTCTTAATTCAACGAAACCATTCGGTTGCTTATAATACACTAAGCAAAGAATTGAAAGATAAAGGAGTAATTTTTACAGATATCTTTACAGCGCTGCAGAAGCATGATGATCTAGTGAAACGCTATTATATGAAGGATGCAGTATCAATTGATGAACATCGCTTAACTGCATTACATGCTGCTTTAATGAATGGTGGGGTCTTTGTATACGTTCCGAAAAACGTTGAAGTAGAAGTTCCTCTACAAACTATTTTTTGGCAGGAAGATCCTGAAGTAGCGTTATTTAATCATGTACTTGTCGTAGCTGATGAGGGTAGTTCGTTAACTTATGTAGAGAATTATTTCTCACATAATGAGAAGGAAGCTACAGTTGCTAATGTAGTAACAGAGGTTATTGCACAAGATAATGCGAAAATTTCCTTTGGTGCTGTGGATAACTTTGCTCATGGAACAACGGCATATAATAATCGTCGCGGTGTTGCTTATCGTGATGCAACAGTTGATTGGGCATTAGGACAGATGAATGACGGGAATACCGTTTCTGAGAATATCACACACTTAGTTGGTGAAAATTCACTTTCTAATGCCAAAACGGTATCCGTCGGCCGTGGTGATCAAACACAAAACTTCACTGCGAAAATTGTTCACTTTGGTAAGAATTCCGAGGGCTACATTTTACAGCATGGCGTTATGAAAGATAAATCTACTTCTATTTTCAATGGAATTGGTAAAATTGAGCATGGTGCTTCTAAAGCAAACGCGGAGCAAGAATCTCGTGTACTTATGCTAAGTGAAAAAGCTCGCGGAGATGCGAATCCAATTCTCTTAATAGATGAAGATGACGTTACAGCTGGTCACGCTGCTTCTGTTGGTCGAGTTGACCCAATTCAGCTATATTATCTTATGAGTCGTGGAATTACGCAAGAGGAAGCTGAACGTTTAATTATACATGGCTTCTTGGCTCCAGTTGTAAATCAATTACCAATTGAAGCTGTAAAAAATCAATTAACGCAGGTAATTGAAAGGAAGGTTTACTAATGGATGTAAAGGCCATTCGAGAACAGTTTCCGATACTCAATCAGGAAGTGAATGGTCATCCTTTTGTTTATTTAGATTCTTCTGCAACTTCACAGAAACCAAAAGCTGTTATTGAAGCTGTAGATACCTATTATCGAAACTATAATTCCAATGTACATCGTGGTGTGCATACACTGGGAACAAAAGCAACGGAGGCTTATGAAGGGGCACGCGAAAAAGTTCGACGTTTTATTCATGCGAGTAGTACAGCTGAAGTGATTTTCACACGTGGAACTACTACTTCAATTAACACTGTTGCATACAGTTATGCAAGAGCAAATCTAAAGCCAGGGGATGAGATTGTTATTACGCCAATGGAGCATCATAGTAATATCATTCCTTGGCAACAGGCTGCTAAATCTACAGGTGCTACATTAAAATATATTCCGTTACAGGAGGATGGCACGATTAGCTTGGATGCTGTTCGGCAAACAGTAACAAATCAAACCAAACTTGTCGCTATAACTCATATCTCTAATGTACTTGGTACTGTGAATCCAATTAAGGAAATTGCAAGAATTGCGCATGATCATGGTGCCGTCATACTGATCGATGGTGCACAGGGTGCCCCGCATATGAAGGTTGATGTTCAAGATTTGGACTGCGATTTTTATACATTTTCTGGTCATAAAATGGGAGCACCAACAGGGATAGGTGTTATGTACGGAAAAAAAGAACTACTTGAAAATATGGAGCCAGTTGAATTTGGTGGGGAAATGATTGACTTTGTAAACCTTTATGATTCCACCTGGAAGGAGCTTCCTTGGAAATTTGAAGGGGGAACACCAATTATCGCTGGTGCTATCGGTTTAGGAGCAGCAATTGACTTTCTTAACCAAGTCGGTATGGAGGAAATTACTGCGCATGAACAAAAATTAGCTGATTATGCCATGCAGCAAATGAAAACAATAGATGGAATAAAGATCTATGGTCCAGAAAAACGGGCTGCATTGGTTACGTTTAATCTAGAGGATGTTCACCCTCATGATACTGCAACGGTTCTAGATGCAGAAGGAATTGCTGTGCGCGCAGGTCATCATTGTGCGCAACCATTAATGCGTTGGCTTGATGTGACAGCAACTGCGAGAGCAAGTTTTTATATGTACAACACAGAGAAGGACATTGATCGGTTAATCGATGGACTTCAAATAACAAAGGAGTATTTTGGTAATGTCTTCTAATAACCTTGATACACTTTACAGACAAGTTATAATGGATCACTATAAGAACCCACGTAACAAAGGAAGTTTGGAAGGAGACATATTAACTGTCGATATGAACAATCCTACTTGTGGGGATCGTATTCAACTTCAAATGCAGGTAAAAGATGGTGTCGTAGAAGATGCGAAGTTTGATGGAGAAGGATGTTCTATAAGCATGGCTTCGGCTTCCATGATGACACAAGCTATTAAAGGTAAAAAAGTAGATGACGCATTGGAAATGTCCAGTCTCTTTTCAAAAATGATGCTGGGAGAAGATGTTGATACGGATAAGTTAGATTTAGGAGATATTCAGGCACTTCAAGGTGTATCGAAATTTCCTGCACGTATTAAATGTGCAACTCTTTCCTGGAAAGCAATGGAAAAGGGTGTAAAAGAGTAATAATAAGGTAATTGCTATTTCTCTATTAGCTTTATACTTATACCTGAAGGAGGGTTTATCAATGGCAAAAAACATGCCGGAAATCGAAGAGTATAAATATGGATTTCATGATCGTGATGTCTCGGTTTTTCGTTCAGGCAAAGGTCTTACTCGCGAAGTAGTTGAAGAAATTTCAAAAATGAAAGAAGAGCCGCAATGGATGCTTGACTATCGTTTAAAAGCACTTGAGCATTTCTACGAGCGCCCAATGCCGCAATGGGGTGGCGATCTATCTGAACTAAATTTCGATGAAATTGTGTACTATGTAAAGCCATCAGAAAGACAAGGAAGAACTTGGGATGAAGTACCAGACGAAATCAAACAGACATTTGATAAATTAGGAATTCCTGAGGCGGAACAAAAATACTTGGCAGGTGTATCTGCACAGTATGAATCTGAGGTTGTATATCACAGTTTAAAAGAAGATCTAGAAGAGCTAGGAATTGTGTTTAAAGATACAGATACTGCTCTTAAAGAAAATGAAGAACTCTTTAAAGAATATTTCGGGAAAGTTATTCCTGCTACGGATAATAAATTTGCAGCGTTAAATTCAGCAGTTTGGTCAGGTGGATCTTTCATTTATGTACCAAAAGGTGTTCAGACTTCAACACCTCTACAAGCGTATTTCCGTATTAACTCGGAAAATATGGGACAATTCGAAAGAACATTGATCATTGTCGATGAAGGTGCATCTGTGCATTATGTTGAAGGATGTACTGCACCAGTGTATACAACGAATTCCTTGCATAGTGCGGTAGTTGAAATTTTCGTTAAGAAAGATGGGTATTGCCGCTATACAACTATCCAAAACTGGGCAAACAATGTATATAATCTAGTTACCAAGCGTGCGACTTGTGATGCGAACGCAACGATGGAATGGATTGATGGTAATATTGGCTCGAAGTTAACAATGAAATATCCAGCAGTTCTACTAAAAGGAGAAGGTGCACGTGGAATGACGTTATCTATCGCACTTGCTGGTAAAGGTCAGCTACAGGATGCTGGTGCAAAAATGCATCACTTAGCACCAAATACGTCATCGTCCATTGTTTCAAAATCTATTTCGAAGCATGGTGGTAAGGTATCTTACCGTGGCCTTGTTCACTTTGGAAGAAAAGCAACAGGTGCCCGCTCTAACATTGAATGTGATACGCTAATTATGGATAACGAATCGACTTCTGATACAATTCCATACAATGAAATTAATAATGACAATATTTCATTGGAGCACGAAGCAAAAGTGTCCAAAGTATCCGAAGAGCAGCTTTTTTACTTGATGAGCCGTGGCTTATCTGAAGAAGAAGCTACAGAAATGATTGTAATGGGCTTCATTGAGCCATTTACAAAAGAACTTCCAATGGAATATGCAGTCGAAATGAACCGTCTTATCAAGTTTGAAATGGAAGGTAGTATAGGATAGTTAAATCCTTTGCTATATAAGGCTTTTAGTACGAGGGATAAGCAAATGATAACGACCTTGATAACGTTATTCGTTTAAAAAGCTTATTGCCTCGTGCTTTTTTTCTTTATATAAATGATCATAAGTGTTTATAGTTTCTTGGACATTATCAGGGTGCATAAGTGACTTTAATACAAAAACATCTACTTTTCTATTGGCTAAAAAAGAAGCATAACTATGACGTAGATCATGTGGACTGTATTCAGGGACCGCTCCTTTAAATGCTAAATGGAATGTTTTGTAGGCGACGGGGGTCATTCCTCCAAATACTTGATAACCTTCGTTAAAACCATACATTTTCTGTTGTTGTTCCACTTTAATTTCTTCTAACATTTCTACTAGAAAATCTGCTAATGGAACGACATCTTCACTAGCTTCTGTCTTGGGAGGTCCAAAATTTTTTGTGTCATAGTCGTAAGTTTTATTAATGTTCGCTTCTTCAATTCAGAGGGTCTTTAAAATCACTTAATAAAAATGCTATCACCAAGCTTGTACAGCATCATATGGCACACACTACGTGGGATATAATGGACGTCCATAATTACCATAAAAATGGCAATGGTTGGTCTGGAATTGGGTATAACTTTAGTATTGAATTTGACGGTACAATCTATGTAGGTAGAGGATTTAACCAAGGTGCGCATTGCTTAGGTTATAATGACACTACAATTGGAATCGGCTACCAAGGATATTTTGACAAACAACAAATGACAGATGCCCAATTGAAAGCAGGAAATGCATTAAACGCATGGCTAATCGATCAGCCACCTCATGGACAAGCTAATGAAATCGTTGGACATGGTGACTTAGGTAATACAGCATGTCAGGTAAAAACTTCAGACTGTCAGAACTTAAAAAAGGAGTTTCGGGTGGAACAGTTGAAGCACCTAACCAACAAGTGGGCTCTGAAACAGTAACTAATGGATCTATTGTTGATTACCTTAGTAGTATTGACAAAAACTCTAGCTTTAGCGCAAGAAAAAAATATGCTGCAGATTATGGTATTAAAGGTTATAAAGGTATAGCTAAACAAAACACTACATTGCTTAAAAAAATGTGTAAGGGTAAACCATCTAAACCAAAAGCAAGTTATATTGGTAAACGAGTGGAGTCCAAACATAATGGACAGTTACAATTTTACAAAAAGCCTAGCTGGTTACCTTAAAAAGGTTATGGATTCCCTACTATTGTAGATAAGGTTAAGGTTGGAAAGGATATCAATACAAGGTTAAAATATTAAAGGACACATTTATTACGTAACAGCTAGCAAAAAATATGTGAGGATTGAATAGCTCGCTTCTGTAAACATATCGAATAAATAGATATATCTATAGAAAAGGAATCAGCTAATTAACTGATTCCTTTGTACGTTATAAGCGGTATATGTATTATTTAATTTAAGTTATGAATATACTCTATACTAATAATCAAAATTCACTAGGTTGTGATAATGTAAGAATTGCTAGTAACGATCCAAATGTCCAAATGATTAAAACGAATGAAATTGTTATCCAATACAAATTTACTTTTACTGATTCTTGATTTTTAATTTTTTCTATGGTTGAGAAAATATTAATACAAAATATTGTTGAGGTTATAGGTAACAATATAACTCCATAAAAAGCAACGATTTGTAAAACTATCATAGCTAACACCTATTTAATAAATTTTCTTAATTATAGCATAAACATATACGGGGCATCAAATGCCCCGTTATCAATTATAGTATTCTATTAATTGGTATCACCGTATTTATAATTATAGCCTACGTAAGTTACATCTCCTCCATAATATTTTTAGTCATTTCCCTTAGTTCATCTGGTGTATATTCAATAATTCCAGATTTGCCACGACTGAGCCACTTTTAAGAAGTCATTCCCACTCTTTTCACATCGACATGATACTGCGTGTACATCTTCTTTTTAGTCTCTATGGTTTCTTTATTTAATTGTTCTATATTCGCATCAATCATACTGATGTAGATATTTGCCATATAAAAATCCTCAACAAGTTTCTTGTCTTGTTCATAAACTTTTATGGCCACTGGTATTACAATAAAATCCTGTATTAGCTGTTTTAATTCTGTGTTCATGTGATCATTCCTTGTAATAAAAATAAATCATAAGTGCAATTAGCAACTTTAGGGTAATTATTGGGTTTCTCAGTAACTAATATTGTTCCATTAGAATAAGATTTCACGAGAACATCGATTAATTTCATGTTCATTATTTTAGTCACGCCTTGAATCCAGCCACTTGTCTCAACTTTTCCACTTCTAGACAAGATGGTTAAAGTTTTGTAATTTTCGCTGTAGCAATAGATGAATTATGTATAGTCCATTATGTAGAGTTTTACTTTAGTTTCATTGGGTAATTTTAGTTTAATAATATCTATTTCTTGTTTACATTCAGCGGTTATGTCTATCATCTTTACTCCATCCTCTTAATTAAAGAACATTCGTTCTTATTATATGCAATGATTAAGGTTTTATAACTATTTTTGTGGGTTCAGTTAAAAGGAAATCACTGTTCTTAGTTGGATGGAGCTTTATTTCATTTTTATGGTTTTGATAAAATTCATACAACTTTAAAGTATTATCAAGTGTAATGCTTCCAATATCAATCTGCCCCCTCCTAATTCTGGAAGTAGTACTTTTAGGATATATCTGTTTCTTTTCTGATCTTATAATCATTAATACCAGATTTAATCAAATTTAATGGTCTATATAATCTATTCTTGATAGGAGAGATTATAATTTTCCATTATTTTGCTTTTAATAGAACAAAAGTTCGTGTATAATACAGGAACAAGTGTTCTTGTTGAATTATCCTATACATATGTGAGTATAGGAGGGATTAGAGGGGGAAGTTTATGCAGGAATTTTCTACTAATAAACTATTTAATTTAGATGAATTTAAAGCAATTTATTCTAATTCACTACAAAATCCATTAATTCAATCATTTTTAGATAATAATGATCACCTTTCTATTTTAAATCAATATATTAGTAATCCTACACAAGAGAACAAAGATTCATTAGATAGAGCCTTTCAAGAATTTTATACGAAAGTTAAAATGATAAATTATTTTTCTAAAACATTGTATTGGGAAGCTATCAACTTTGATAAGAAAATCAGATCTTCTAAATCTCGATTTATGCCTATCTTGGATGGGACAACCAGTGAAGACAACATCATTCCTAAACACCGATCAAATGAAAAGAACGTTGAGGAACAAGTTATAGAATCTTATGACTTACCACTAGTTGAAAGAATTGAAAATCCATCATTAAGAAAAGGAATCGAGAAATTAACCAATCGACAAAAAGAAGTCTTGCAACATATATACGGCTACAAAAATAGTACAAATGAAACTGCCTCCGAATTGAAAATTACTCAACAGGGTGTATCAAAAATTCATAAATCTGCAATTGCTCGTTTAAGAAAAGAGATGTTTAAAGAAAAGGGGAAATAGAAGATATATGACAGATTGGAAAAAATTGATTGAACGTTCACAACATGGGGATTTAAAAAGTATGATTGCTCTTATAGATAGATTCAAACCTAAAATTAGGAATTTACTAAAACAAACTTCTTATCAGGAAAGGGAAAATTTAGAACAAGAACTACTAATTATTTCAATTAATGTTATAAATTCATTTAATACAAAAAAAGTTCCTGGATTTTGGGAGTTTTTAAATAATGTAGATAATTAATATAAAATTTTTAATGGCATAGGTTGTATTTTTAAAATTTATTTCCCTTTATAGAGTATACAAAGTCAACAACTTTGAAGGGTGCAAAATTGTTGACTTTCACCCTAAAAACAATTGGATTGAAAGGATGGAGAGAATAATTATGAGTATTCCTAGTGGAACAGTTTAAGACCTGGAGATTCAGGAGAATATGTACGTTTGTTGCAGGAAGCATTAGTAGATAATAACTTCTACCCAGATATTAATGCTTCGAACAATGGAGTAGATGGTATTTATGGACCAAACACAGAAGATGCGGTACGAAGGTATCAAGTTATGAATGGTTTATCAGTTGATGGGATTGCTGGTGCACAGACGCTACATTCACTCGGTCTATTAGATGGTAGTTCAGGTGGAGGGGTTGAAATTACATTACGTCCTGGTCATTCAGGAGCCGATGTTAGACGTCTGCAACAAGCTTTGGTAGACAATAATTTCTACCCTAATATAGAAGCATCTAATAATGGGGTAGATGGAGTTTACGGACCAAACACAGAAGATGCGGTACGTAGGTACCAGATCATGAATGGTTTAACAGTAGATGGAATAGCAGGTCTGCAAACACTAGCTTCTCTTGGACTGAGTGGTGGAGGTTCAGGCGGTTCTGGTTCTATTACAATCCGTGTAGGAGATAGAGGGGAAAATGTACGACTATTACAACAAGCATTAGTTGACAACAATTTCTATCCAGATATTAATGCAGCTAACTATGGTGTTGATGGAATTTATGGACCAGATACAGAGAATGCAGTACGTAGATTCCAAATTATGAAAGGATTATCGGTAGACGGAATAGCAGGTCCTCAAACATTAGGTGCTCTGGGAATCAGTGGAGGAGGGTCTGCAAGCTCAGGTAATTCTGGTTCTTATAGAGGGACCTTACGTCCAGGAGACTCGGGAGATGCAGTAAGACTATTACAGCAAGCATTAGTTGATAATAACTTTTATCCAGATATCAATGCTCCTGACAATGGAGTAGATGGAATTTACGGTCCTAAAACAAAAGATGCGGTACGCAGATACCAGATTATGAACGGGTTAGCAGTAGACGGAATAGCAGGCCCGCAAACACTAGCTTCTTTAGGGCTAAATGGTGGAAGTTCAGGAAACGGTGGCTCAGGAGAAGGTGGAGGAGAAATAGACTTTTCAGGTGGTCACTTTAAAGACATCACTATTTCACAGTTGTTTATTCCAAAGTGGAATTATAACCGCCCTGGTTATGGGATGAGCCCTAGGTATATTACTGTTCATGAAACAGCGAATACAGCTCCAGGTGCTACAGCTTTTATGCATGCGAATTATGTTCGAAATCCTAGCACTCTAACATCGTGGCATTTTACTGTTGATGATAGTGGAGTTATTTATCAACATCTCCCAACAAACGAAACGGGTTTTCATGCTGGTGATGGGGCTGGCGATGGTAATCGAAACAGTATTGGTATAGAGCTATGTGTAAATAGTTCGGGGAATTTTAATCAGACTAGGAAGAATGCAGCTGCATTAATTAGATCTCTTATGAATGAATTTGTTATCCCTATAGAAAATGTGGTTCCACATAATCATTGGAGTGGGAAAAACTGTCCAAAAAATCTTTTATATCAATTTGGACGGTTTCAAGATCAAATTATGGATTCCACCCCTCCTGACATCAAATCTTTTGAAGTGACTTCACCATTTGCCAATGTTAGTGAATGGTATTCATCAAGTGATAAAGAAAAAGGAACTACAATCAGTTTTGATACTGCATATGATGTTAAGATGGGCCCTCTTAGTGGACAATTAACAGGAGCTATTATTTTTGGTAACCCTGATAAAGTAAATTGGAAATTAGATTCCAGTAAAGTAGTAAAGGGAGAGTTTTTACAGGATAATTTTAATCAGGCAATAAATGCACTATTTCAATCTAGTTTGTTACCTTTCTTTAGCAGTGTCGCTGAAGCTAGGTCAGAACTTAGTAAAATATTATCTGAGAATATAAATAATAATGTAGAAACACGTATATCTGGGCCAGATTTTCAATTCGATATAGGAAAGTTGTTCTTTGTAGATGTAACGTGGCTCCGAATGGAAGTACTACGTAAGAGTAGCACTAATGTATATGTGAATGAAAAAATAGAGTTAAAGGATATTGATTGGGATGACTATAGAGAAAAACTCCAACCGGGTTTAATTTTTGTTTTAATTTTAATTGCAGCAATACTGCTAAGAAATGGTTGGGCAATACAAAGAGTTATAGCATATCTTCGAAATCCTGCTACTATACCTGCATAATATATTTTGTGAAGAAAAAACCTATGATTAAATTACTTAATCATAGGTTTTTTAATAATAATTGCGGGAGATGATTTTGAAAGAACTCTGAGTTTATGATAAATTTGGAACTATTAATAAGTTAAGTAGAGAGGAGCAAAACATGAAATTTGTACATGTTTTATTATTATTTTTAATTTTAATTGCTATTAGCGGGTGTAATATTAATGGAGAAAATTCAAACCAATCCAAGCAAGAGAATGATCCCGTTCTTATAGAGGATCATCAATTTGGTCTAGGTACTGAAGGTGAGGGTGAATTTTATAAGTATAAAAGTTTAAATGATATTGGTACATATGAAACAGGCCCAGTTGTTGTCAATCTAGAGAAGGTAGAGGTAGTACGGGGGAGCTTTAACCAAGATTACTCTGAGGTATATAATGTTGAAGCCGACGAAACACTTGAAATGATAAATTTCCATATTAAATTCGAATTAAATAAAGAAATAGACGATTTCACGTTTAATCAGGAGCATCTCCACGTACTAACAGATAATAGTGAAAAGATTGAAAAGCCAAATGAACTGTTGAGTAGTGTCGTTCACGCATCTATTCTTAAGAGTCCTAAAGATAATAGCGAAAGATACTTGCGACAATTTTCGTTTCGATTGAAAGAATCTACTGCGGAAGAAATTGAAAAAGCAACGTTGATAATAGATCCACCTGTAGACAGTAGTGGTGAACCTTTAGGAGAAGCGATAGAGGTAGAAGTTGATTTTTCTAAAGATAATGATTAATACATACTGAAATTTAACTAATATTAGTAAATTATGATTTAAGATAAGAAGCCTTCAATAATGAGGCTTTCTTACTTATGCATGTTTTAATAATCTTATTTTTTTCTATACAAGAATAAATTTTATAACTCGGATTATTTATTCTTTTATGCTCTTGCCTCATCCAAGCAGCTATTCAAATCAAGACACAGATAACTCAGATACTAAGAAAGACAAAGGTCTTAGTGGTTTAATTGATGAAGCCCTAAATAGTAAAAGAAGGGTTTTAACGTCCTTCTTTTACTATCTTTGTATTGCGTGTTTAAGTGATAACTAAAATGATAATGATTTTATTAAAAAATACATTTCACATAAATTCATATAATGCAAAAACGTTGTTGTTTAGGCAAATGTATCATTTTGAATCATCATTTTCTCTATATGATAATAGAAATGGAAGGTTCTATCGGTTAATAATTGGGAACCTTTGTCACATCGATGTTTATGGCAAGGGTTTTTATAATGGATTTTATGTTTGTGCCCAATTTTTGCTCTGATAGTTTTAAACGCTGCTTGTACAGGATTTACTTATGGATTGCATGTAGCCAATGGATTAATCACTTTGAATTTACAAAAAATTCTTAACGTTGGAGTAGAAGCTGTATCTAAAGTTACTGATTATAAGATCGATCTACCTGTATTTTATTTGGTGCTGGTGTAGGAGCAGTACTTGTAGAGTTTGAAAAAAAAACAAGTTTTTGTCCTAGTATTTGGCTTCAGACGGTGAATTGGGCAACAACTATATTGTTCAAACTGCAGTTGTGGAACAACAAACACTATGCCTGAATCGGGCCAGATTCTTGAAGAAGAAAAGGGGCATTAAACTTAGAAAGTAGAAATCTTATTTATATTTTGCTACGGGGGTACTTATGAAAATGAAAACTCACTATTATTTAGGTTGGTTTAACGATTTTTTTCCAAAGAACTTGAGTAGGGCTTTACAAGAGGATATAGTAGATAGAAAATCGCTTGTAATGATTAGCTCAAATCCATTTTTATATGAAGATGATGGTGCTACTGAACGATCGTGGCTTGATCAGGCTGACATTATATTTGATGAATATTATTTAATTAATTATCGCGTACAAAAGGAAGAGGCCCAAGTATTAATTCAAAATGCATCAACCATTTTCTTGTTGGGTGGAAACACCCTTAATCAAAATGACTTTTTGATGGAATATGAAATGTCGGATTTGATTAAAAAGAGTAAAGCCGTTGTGATGGGAGCAAGTGCTGGTGCAATCAACATGTCCGCAAAATGGTTATGCTCAAAAAGCCTTGGATATAAAGTTGAAATAAGCTCTGTTTACGACGGGATCGGCCTTGACGACTTTTCCGTCCTGTCACATTTTGATCTTGAAAATAACATTGCGCTGGTTCAAAGTGAACTGTCTCCCTTATCGGAACAAATGAATATTTATGCGTCGAACAAAGACTGCGCTGTCCGTATAAAGGGAGACAAAATCGACATTTTAGGCAATGTGTATTTAATTTCCCAGTCAAAGATTCAGAAATTGGATGAGACGCTTTAGTTGTAATAAATGACTTTGATATACATAGATGTACAGAACGGTATTCTGCAAAAGGGCGCAGTTGTAGAATAAGGGCTGCGCTTCAATAGGGCCATTTAATTGAAGATCAAGGAGTGAATGAGTTGCCTAAAGATATTGTTATCCGAACAGCAAAAGCTGAAGATGCTTCAAGAGTTTTACAAATACAAAAAGAGGTTGTACTAGAATGAACTTTCTTAACAACTGCTTCAGATGAATTTAATAAGACAGTAGAGCAGCAAAGGGATTGGATAGAAAATGTTTTGCATAATGATAAAGAAACTATGTATTTCTTGCTAATTTACCAGATGAAGTTCATATTCATACTCCCTTAAACACTGACGAGGGTATATTAGAATGGAAGTCAATTAATTGGATATTAGATTATGATAATAGGGGTGTAATGAGCAACTTAAAAAGATATCTACCAAGAGTATTGGAAGATGAGAACAATTTAGAGCATCCATTTACTTATGATAATCATACTATAATCGATTACTCAACTATTATACTTAATGAAGATGATACTAATAAACTATGTGGTGAAACGGGCCATTATGTGGAGTAAGGATAAATTACAAAATGCTTTACGAGGGGAGATACAATTGAAAGTTAGGTTATCGGAGTATGATGAAAATTGGAGTAAAATGTTTGAAGATGAGGCTCAATTTTTGGGCGAAGTGTTGGGTGATGAAATAATCAGGTTTGAACATTTTGGGAGTACTTCCGTCTTAGGGATGAATGCAAAGCCTGTTATTGATATGATGTGTCTAGTTAAAGACATTGAAAAAATTGATATGTTCAATGACCAAATGCGCTTACTTGGATATGACGTTGCTGGAGAATGGGGCATACAAGGTAGACGATTATTTCGCAAAGGGGGAGAGAAGAGAACCCATCATATCCATGTTTACCAGTTTGATAATCCCCAAATTAAACGGCATTTAGTTTTTCGGGATTATTTAAGAACCCATCCCAAAGAAGTTGAGCAATACAGATGTTTGAAAGAAGAATTGGCTCAACGATATGACGATACAGCTTACTACAGCAAAGCTAAAAAACTTTTCATAAAAGAAATGGAACAAAGGGCATTGAAGTGGTTTGAAGAACAGGGAAAGTAGCAACTGTTCCAGAAAAGGGTGCTTTTCCGGAATAAGAGTCAGTGGTCATTTTCATTAAAGGGCCATTTTCTGGAATATGGGGATTGTGGAATTTATAGCACTTTGAAATAATTGTTATTAAAGGGAAATCTCCAAATTAAGAAACTAAAAAAAGGGTGAGATTATATGTTTCCTACATTAGAGACAGATAGACTAGTATTACGAGAATTAACAAATGAAGATGCAGAAGGTATTTTTGCTTGTTTTTCTAACGACGATCTAACACGTTTTTACGGACAGGAAACATTGAAAAGTATTGAAGAGGCAGAAAAATTCGTAGACTTCTTCTCAAAAAACTATAGTGAAAAAAGAGGCATACGATGGGGTATTGAGCGAAAAGGAACCAACGGCATAATTGGAACAATTGGCTTCAATGCTTGGTCTCCAAAACATAAACGAGCTGAAATTGGTTACGAAATTCACCCAGAACAGTGGACAAAAGGATACATTTCAGAAGCTGTATCTAAAGTTCTTTCATATGGTTTTGATCTTATGGGTTTAAACCGTATAGGTGCTGTTGTATTTATTGAAAATGATGCATCGAATAAATTATTAGAAAAAGTAGGTTTTCAAAAAGAGGGAGTTTTAAGAGACTATATGTACCAAGGTGGAAAAGCATATGATACATATGTTTATTCCCTTCTTAGGAAGTAATCTTCCGGAATCGGGTGCTTTAATGGAAGTAAGAAGCGCCTTGATTTCATTATCGGGCCATTTAATTGAATAATTTATTGTTAATTAGGCTTTGAGAAGGTGAATCGAAAAAAATGAGGTGGGATGAAATATGTTCGATGCTGGTTGGCTTAACATCGGCAGTTTGATACTTGGATTAGTAGCTTGGATAATTCCTATTGTTAGTCTTTTGGGAAATAAAAACCAAAATAATAAGAAATGGGTCACCCTTTCTATCATCAGTTTCAGCGCTTGTGCAATCGCTATATGTTTACAAATTTTTTTCAATCTTCATTTGGTGAAAATTGAAGATTGGGCTGCCTTGATGGATACAATAGGCGCTGTGGCCTTTCTTTCAGCAGTACTTGTTGTTGTCACCATTTTACTAAATGTATTTACGTTGATTTTATATCGAGATAAAGCTGCATAGTAAGACAATCGGGCGCTTTTCGGAATAAGGGTCAGCGCTCATTTTCATTATCGGACCAGTTTGTTGGAGAAGTGATTTTCATTTCCCAATTAAAAATCATAAGGAAATATAAACGGAGGAAATAGCATGATTGTAGTTAAAAGAGGATTGCCAGAGCATGTTGAAGGAATTTCTAAAGTTTTCCGAAGGTTGGCTGGACACATATGAGGGTATTAGAAGTCCAGAAAATATAAGAAGGAATAAGGAGACATTTTATAATTATGACCGTATACTTCATGAGTTAGATGAAGTGGACGGTTGGGACGGCTATTTTGTAGCACTTGACCTTGACAATAGTGAGATCAATTAAGGTAAAAGGAAATGGGAACTGGAGAATCAATGGCGAGAAGTAGAATTCTATACTAAGGAAGAAGATCATTTCTTTATTTATATAGAAAATAAGAATATGGTGCATCACTTAAAATCAGGTAGTAAAACTGATGAAGTGGAAGATTTCTTAAAGGTTATAGGTTTAAATGAAAAAGTGTAGGTTTAAGTATCGGTTTACAGTTTCCTGCAATCGGGCTATATCCTGAATAAGCACTTAATTAATCGGGCCAGATTACTGAGAAAAGAAAATGAATCGCTTCCATGTTTTCTGAAAATTATGGGAGGATATAAATACTGTGAACACAGTTTATTTAGAATTTAATTGACCTTAAAAAATAGCGCGCTACAAATATATTGAAAGGTGCAAAAACATGATTAAAAATCAACAATTTGTAATCAACAATTTTGAAGAAAAATTAAAAGTATTTACGCATGCAGTTAGTGGGGAACTTACAAGTGAAGAAGATTTCGTCATAGCGAATACAAAAGTCCCCACTGATACATTCAATGTATTATTACCAAAATCTCCAACTATCAAAAATGCAGTTAAGATTAGATATGGAATCGATAATTTTTCTTTTAAAGGATATCCCTTTAGTACTTGGATTGATGCTCAATTTTTAAACGATGAATGGAAAGAACTTATGCAAGAATATGACCTTAAAGAAACAGAACGTAATGTAATGATGAAACTTGAAAATACGCTTAATGTTAGTCAAAGTAATTCCCATCAGCTTATAATTACCCCTGTGAAAAGTAATGAAGAACTTATGAAATATAAAGAGGTTTTTATGAGCCTATTTGGAGGTTCACCAGAAAAAGATGCATTAGAAAGTTATTTTAATAGGTTTTCACAAGAAAAATTAGGTGTAGAAGTTCAAATGTTTATTGGATGCATAGGTGAACTGACTGTAACTACTGGTTTATTAATAGAAAGCAAAGATAGTTACGGTATTTATGATGTGATGACAAAAGAAGCATTTAGAGGTAAAGGTTTTGGCAGCGAAATGTTTCAATTTCTTTTAAATCAAACAAAGGATAAACAAAAACCAGTTGTATTACAGGCTTCAGATGATGGGAAAAGTATCTATAAGCGATTTGGATTTATAGATGTCGGAGAAATGGTAGTATTTGAATAAGGGGTTTTCTTATTAAGTTAAAGGGGGGCTGGGACATAACTAGCCCTTATGAAGTTAAAAAAGATTCCAGTTATCAAAAAATGATAGCTGGAAT
>NZ_BAAACY010000122.1:0-32608 GCF_039521925.1 Virgibacillus salarius
CCATCCGTGGGGTTTTATTTTTCCCTACGGATGGTAAGTAGAACCAATCGGACATTTACTGGCAGTTGCCTCCTCATAACCCATCCTTGGTTTCACTTAAATGTTTGAAGAGGGGGCTTACAGCCAGTTATATGCGGGGTAAAGTGAAACTTCCATCCGTGGGATTTTGTATTTTCCACGGATGGTAAGTAGAACCAATCGGACATTTACTGGCAGTTGCCCCCTCACTAACCCATCCTTGGTTTCACTTAAATGTTTGAAGAGGGGCTTACAGCCAGTTATATGCGGGATAAAGTGAAACTTCCATCCGTGGGGTTTTATTTTTCCCTACGGATGGTAAGTAGAACCAATCGGACATTTACTGGCAGTTGCCCCCTCACTAACCCATCCTTGGTTTCACTTAAATGTTTGAAGAGGGGGCTTACTGCCAGTTATATGCGGGATAAAACAGGTTGATCTTTTAGCTAACGGTAAACGTAAAGGGGTATGAGAGATTGGCTATTCTTGGGATAATTATTTGTGCGGGTTTGGTTCTTGTTTTTAGAATGATCTTTTTAGCACATCACGATAGATTGCTGTATCACCATGTAACAGATAAGCAAATTCCAGACCAATTCACTAATTTTCGTATCTTTTTTATATCTGACATTCATCGTCGAAGAATAAATAAAAAAACGATTGAGAAAATAAAAGAACCTATTGATATTATCATTATTGGTGGAGACATTACAGAAAAATTTGTACCATTGCAGCGAACAATAAAAAATATTAGGCGTTTAAAAAAATGGCAACAACCTATTTATTTCATTTGGGGAAATAACGATTATGAAGCACAACCAGATCGATTAGAACGAATGCTTAGACAAGAAAATGTAATCATTTTAACGAATTCGAATGATACCATAATTCGGGGTAATCGAACAATTAGCATACTTGGACTAGATTGTTTTACATATGGAGAGCCGAGATTAGATTTGGCGATGCAGGGCGCGCAGGGAAGCTTTATGATTCTACTCACCCATGATCCTGAGGCCTTCTACCTCTTATCTGATCAAGAGTTACAATCAATTGATATTGCGTTAGCGGGGCATACACATGGAGGACAAATTCGAATAATGGGAGTTGGACCATATGAACGCGGAGGCTTAGATAAATATAAAAATACGAAGATATTAATTAGTGAAGGATATGGTTATTCATCATTACCTTTTCGATTAGGAACCAATTCTCAATGTCATGTGATTACATTTGAAAAATTAACGTAAAAGTGACGTTGTCAAGTTCAAGAATAACTCCATTAGCATATAGTGTATAAAAGAACTACAATAGAATGATTATATTGTATTGTGCAGCTTAGTAACGTATGTTATAAATAGCATGGAGTTATGTTTGTAAATGAAAATACAGCTCATAAAGGAGGATGCTATATGCGTATTGAACGAGTGTCCGATAATCAGTTTACAATTTTTTTGACATTTGATGATTTAATTGAACGAGGATTTACGAAAGAGGATTTATGGTATGATGCATCAGGTGTCCGAAATTTATTTAGTGATATGATGTATGAAGCAAGCTCGGAGCTGGGTTTTGAACTTGAAGGCATGCTACTGGTACAAGTGCATTTAATGCAGGCGCAAGGGATGCATGTAATTGTAACTCAAAATATCGAAACCCTGCATTGGGATGATGATTTCATTGAGATGAAAGTTACGTTAGATGAAAGTAAAGAGCTACTTTTCTCATTTTTAGATTTCGAAGATGTCATACATGTTTCTAATAATTTGTCCGCACTATCCATAGAAGGCGGCCAAGTTTATCATATGGATAGCACATATTATATGCTACTTCAAGATGATGATTTAGAGAATCATAACCGTGAAGATATTATAGCTGTCATGTCAGAATATGCCTATCCAAGTATTATAACGTCACATCGCTTAAAAGAGTATGGTAAGATAATTTTTCCATCTCATGCGGTCGAACAAATTAGAGCTAAATTTAAATAAATTGATATGAAGGAAAGTATACCCACAAAGAAGTGGAAGAAAAAAGTGCTTTTAATCTTTAATGTGCTGCTTAATTAGATCAAAAATATATACCGAAGCTTTTACAGTAATTTACAGCTAAAATAGAGAGCTTCGGCAATTATTTTTTGAAAAAGTAAAGCGTTTTCTTTTATTTTGCATAAGAATAATCAGTCAATTCCGACAAGAGGATAATTATTATAAAAAATGAAGTGATTTTATTGCATATTTGTAGTGAAGGTGTATACTAATCTCTGAGTACAGCTATTACTAAATATTTATAGATATTCTAGGAGGTAAATTCATGGTAGCCGATAACGCAGCAGACTCTACCAAAGACACGAATAAGAAAATGGATGTATTAAGTTCAACACGAACTGTTGTAAAAACTGCATTGGAGAAATTGGGTTACCCTGATGAAGTTTTTGAGTTGTTAAAAGACCCGATCAGAATGATGACAGTAAGAATTCCAGTTCGTATGGATGATGGGTCAATTAAGGTTTTTACTGGGTATCGTGCACAGCATAATGATGCAGTAGGCCCTACAAAGGGCGGGGTAAGATTCCACCCGGATGTAACAGAAAAAGAAGTGAAGGCATTATCTATATGGATGAGTTTAAAAGCAGGTATTGTAGACTTACCATATGGAGGAGGAAAAGGTGGAATTATTTGTGATCCCCGTGAAATGTCCTTCCGTGAGTTAGAAGGATTAAGTCGAGGATATGTACGAGCTATCAGTCAAATTGTAGGTCCTACAAAAGATATTCCTGCTCCAGATGTTTTTACAAATTCTCAGATTATGGCATGGATGATGGATGAATATAGCCGTATTGATGAATTTAATAGTCCTGGGTTTATAACTGGTAAACCAATTGTTCTCGGAGGTTCACACGGTAGGGAATCTGCAACTGCGAAAGGTGTTACAATTTGTATTAACGAAGCTGCAAAGAAAAAAGGAATAGATGTTAAGGGAGCAAGAGTAGTAGTTCAAGGATTTGGGAATGCGGGAAGCTTTCTTTCTAAATTTTTGCATGATGCTGGTGCGAAAGTTGTAGGTATATCCGATGCATATGGAGCTCTTTATGATCCAGAAGGACTTGATATTGATTACCTGCTGGATAGAAGAGACAGTTTTGGAACGGTTACCAAATTATTTAATAATACAATTTCAAATAAAGATCTATTAGAGCTTGATTGTGATATCCTAGTACCAGCTGCTGTTGAAAATCAAATTACTGGAGAGAATGCTGATAAGATCAAAGCAAGCATTGTAGTTGAAGCTGCAAATGGACCTACCACAATGGAAGGTACACGAATACTGAGTGAACGAGGCATATTGTTAGTACCCGATGTATTAGCTTCTGCAGGTGGTGTAACTGTTTCTTATTTTGAATGGGTTCAAAATAATCAAGGTTATTATTGGACAGAAGAAGAAATTGATAAGAAACTTCATGAAATTATGGTTAAATCTTTTAACTCTATCTATAATACAGCTGAGACGAGACGAGTAGATATGCGTTTAGCTGCATATATGATTGGTGTTCGAAAAATGGCTGAGGCTTCGAGATTCCGCGGCTGGGTATAAAAAAGAAAACCATGAGTAGATGATTAATGACGGAAAACTCTTATCCAAGTAAGTAAGGTAAGAGTTTTTCTCATTATTCGTGAATATTCTCGTGGAATTCTAGTTAGAAGGAAGTGTTTTATTCATGCAACAAGAAAAAGTTATTATCGTAGGTGCTGGACCTTGTGGTATGTCCTGTGCTATTGAACTTCAAAAATTTGGATATCGTCCACTAGTAATTGAAAAAGAAAATATCGTCAATGCTATCTATAATTTCCCAACGCATCAAACCTTTTTTAGCTCAAGTGAAAAGCTAGAAATAGGCGATGTAGCTTTCATTACCGAAAAGCACAAACCAGTCCGCAATCAAGCATTAGCTTATTATCGCTCTGTTGCGGAGCGTAAGCAATTACGTATAAATACATTTGAAGAGGTAACCTCCGTTAAGAAAACGAATAATGGATTTCATGTGAGAACCGAAAAACAAGAGTATGAAGCAGATAATGTTGTAATTGCTACTGGTTATTATGGTCAACCAAATATGATGGGCATTCCAGGTGAAGAGTTGGATAAGGTGATGCATTATTTCAAGGAAGGTCATCCTTATTTTAGAAAGCGTGTAGTAGTGATCGGTGGAAAGAACTCAGCCGTAGATGCAGCACTTGAATTGCATAAAGCAGGTGCAGAAGTAACCGTTATATATAGAGGTAGTAATTATTCGGAGAGTATTAAGCCCTGGATTTTGCCAGAATTTGATTCACTTGTTCGAAAAGAAGAAGTGAATATGATCTTTAATGGTAAGGTTTGTAACGTAACTGAGGAAGCGATTGTATATGAAGTGGATGGGGAAACTAAAACTATCCCGAATGATTATGTTTTTGCAATGACAGGATATCGACCTGATATTTCTTTACTTACTTCTATGGGAGTAGAAATAGATAAAGATTCAGGGATGCCGAGGTTTAATGAAAGAAATTATGAAACTAATATACCCGGTATTTATATAGCTGGCGTAGTTGCAGCAGGATTTAATAATAATAAAATCTTTATTGAAAATGGACGTTTCCATGGAGAAGCAATTGCAAAATCAATCCACAGCAAAAGTTGAGGATGGGAACAACATCAATGCTCGCCTCTCTATAGACGAACAAGAACAGGAAAGAAATTATAAAATAATGGCACTGTGTGTAAGTTGAAGGACGCTGCTCAACACGCCCCTTTTATCCACATGGGCAAATTTTATCATTTCCTAGACTACCATAAAATAGCTTTGAGTAGAAAAAGCCGAATGGATTGGTACGCCCCCAGAAATTAGTGTGAAAAGTCTAACTTCTGGGGTAACTACCTCTTCGTTCGGCTTTGGGTTATTATGTTCTGTTCCGACAATGTAGGTTCCTGACTTGTAGAAAGCTAAAATTCATTTTCAAAGATATATTGTAATTCAGCCATATTCTTAGTTGTTTCTAGTGCAATGAGTAATTTAATTCTAGCCTTTGGACCAGTCAAGCCATTCGCGAAGATAACTCCCATATCCTTTAATTGTCTTCCGCCGCCATCGTATCCGTATGTAGCCTGTACAACACCTTGGTAGCATCGAGATACTAAAATTACAGGTATATGTTGCTGGACCATTTGCTGTATTGGTACAATTGTTTCTTTTGGAAGATTTCCTTGCCCTAATGCCTCGATTACAATACCGTCTGGATTTATTTTATGAATAGCCTCAAGGATTGTTGCGTCCATACCAGCATAAGCTTTTAATAAAAAAACCTGTTTCTCAATTTGGTTAATTGGATAAGCATATCGTTTAATGACGGTGTGATGAAAAATAATAGAGTCTTTAGTAATTATTCCAAGCGGCCCATATTGTGGGCTTTGGAAGGTAGCTACATTACTAGTTGAAGTCTTCGTCACATTTTTAGCCGTATGAATTTCATCATTCATAACTACTAACACGCCCTTGTTAGACGCCTGATCGGATACAGCAACTCTAACTGAACTAATTAGATTGTATAGAGCATCTGAACCAATTTCATTACTTGAACGCATTGCACCAGTTATTATTATTGGTTTATCAGTATCGAGTAAAAGATCAATAAAATAGGCAGTCTCCTCCAATGTATCTGTTCCATGTGTAATTACAATACCATCATAGAACGGTAGCATCTCTTCTGTTATTTTGGCTAATTGTAACATATGCTTCGGTGTTACTTGTGGTGAGGGTAATGAAAGCTCAATACGCTCATCGATATTTGCATATGCTTTTAAGTGGTGGGTTAAATCTGTTAGTGGATGCTGGCTAGTTGTATTTACTGCACCTGTCTCTTTATTTTCAACCATTGAGATGGTCCCGCCAGTATGGAGGATAAGTATTTTCTTCATTTTAATCACCTGCTATAATTTTCTATTTTCATTCACTATACTTAATGATACGATTATTGTATTGGAAGTGAAAGAGGTTAAAAGCTATGTTTTCAATTTTATCTGCTGGAATAGCACCAGCATTAGCTTTAATGTCATTTTTCTATTTAAAGGATCGTTATAGCGAACCCTTGCCATTAATTATTCGTACCTTTGTTCTAGGTATGTTACTTGTGTTTCCAATCATGTTTATTCAATATGTATTTCAATCTGAAGAGTTGATTACTAATAATTTTTTACAGTCTTTTTTTCTTGTTTCTTTATTAGAAGAGTTCTTTAAATGGTTTATTTTCATGTATGCTATATTTCATCATTCAGAATTCGATGCTCATTATGATGGAATTGTATATGCAGTAGCCATCAGTCTTGGCTTTGCGACGCTTGAAAATGTATTATATTTGTTTACAAATGGAATAAGCTATGCATTTACAAGAGCCTTATTTCCAGTTTCCTCTCATGCATTATTTGGAGTGATTATGGGTTATTATTTTGGGAAGGCGAAGCTTTACCCGTTACAAAAACCAAAAAATTTACTACTCGCATTTTTGTTTCCTTTTTTATTGCACGGCACCTATAATTATATTCTTGTCGAAGTCGCTAGTAATTGGGTAGTTTTGCTTGCCCCATTTATGATTATTCTATGGATTATAGGATTACGCAGAGTAAAATTAGCTAATGAACCAATGAATCACTATCTTTTAATAGATACAGATCATAAAGCATCTACAGTCGATGTACAAAATAGAAAAGAAGGCTAAGAATCCTCTTATACGTTAAGTAAAGAGGATTTTTTTAGTTTAGGAAAATATAAAATTATTCCACGTGGATAAATATGGGCGTGCTGAGCGCGTTCAGCTCCAGTTTCCTAGAAATGATGCGACTTCACGAATCGCACCGATAAGTCATCATCTGCTCGCAAGAGCACCTTGATTCTTTTATCTCCATTGACTCGTTCTAGTCGCTATGTTTCGAATCGGGCGCTTGCGCTTTTGTTCTAAGTTAAGAAAGTATAAAATCAGTGCAATGACTGCGTTAAGCCAAGTAGTTATTTTGAAATGTTTGATGTATATTAGCAATGCTCCGACTAATTACTTCGCTTTCCACGGGCACGGCCTCAACTAACTTTGCAAAGAAGAACACGTTTGCAAAGTGGATTTTCGGCTCGCGCTAATCCCGCAGGAGTCTACGTAATTAGTCTCCGCTATGCGAAGGTGCAACAATTCTTGCTCATAAGTAATAGATTGACTTTTTTTACAATGGGTAAAGTCAAAATCGCTATCCGTGAGTATAAAAGCAGTTGTGTTACTTCATGCTAGCGTTGTAGAGCCTGATGATAGCGAAGGGCGGCCACTTCAACTCCTGTGGGAAATGTTTGACCTGAAGATCCACTTTTTTAAGCGGGTTTTGCTAAAAAAGTTAGCTGAAGGACAACCCCCACGGAAAGGGAAGTGGGCAGCCGGAGTGGTGGTCAAGCAGTAGCTATTATTCCATAATAGCTACTAGAGGGAGCGTAAATCGGAGCATTTAGTGATAAGGACTGAGCGAATTTTGCTTAGTTTTTCTTATAATTATATCAGAATTCGATGTGTCTGTATTTCTTTGTATTAAATACAAGGCTCAGCTACTTTATAAAACGTCACGCGTTTTAAGTACAGTTATGCTACGTTTACTTGTGCTTCTCCTAATTTTATGCACTTCAAAGTCCGGTATTAGTCCAAGTGAACGATTCATGAATAAAAACATGATTTAGTCAAAAAATAGATAGACAATATGAGATAGCAGGAGGATAACAGATGAGGAATAAAAAACGACCGATTACATTATTTATTATATGTTTTTTATTTATTGGAATACAAGTATCACAACCAGATAAACCTGTCCATGCTTTCAGTTCACAAGTAATTCAGCACGGTGCAGTCGGTGATGACGTTATAGAATTGCAAGCTAGGTTACAATATTTAGGTTTTTATAATGGGAAAATTGATGGTGTTTTTGGCTGGGGAACATACTGGGCTTTACGGAATTTTCAATATGAATTTGGTATGGAAATTGATGGGCTTGCCGGTGCTGCTACAAAGGCAAAACTAGTAAAAGCCAGTGAATATGATGAGTCGTATGTCAAGCAACAAATTAATCAAGGAAAAGACTTTACCCATTATGGTGGAACAGATAAAAACCAGGATACTGGTGGAGGTGCTACTGGTGGTAATCAAGCCGATAGCAATACAGCTGTTAATGTGCCGCAGGGATATTCACAAAATGATATTCAATTAATGGCAAATGCTGTTTATGGTGAAGCAAGAGGGGAACCATATGTCGGACAAGTTGCAGTGGCAGCAGTAATTTTGAATAGGGTTGAAAGTCCTACTTTCCCTAATAATGTTTCTGGTGTAATTTTTGAGCCTCGAGCCTTTACTGCTGTTGCAGATGGACAAATTTGGTTAACACCAAATGAAACTGCAAGGAAAGCAGTGCTAGATGCGATAAACGGCTGGGATCCATCAGGGAATGCACAGTATTATTTTAATCCAGATACAGCAACATCGGCGTGGATATGGTCACGACCACAAATCAAGAAAATAGGAAAACATATATTTTGTAAATAGAAAGGGTGTTTATTATGTTTCGCTGGATACTAATCGCTGTCTTAGCAATTGGGATTGCAGGTACAGCTTTCTGGGGCTACCAAGAACATCAGGAAAAAAACGCAATTCTTATCCAAGCTGAAAATACGTATCAACGAGCCTTTCATGAGCTCACCTATCACGTAGATCTACTGAATGATAAAATTGGCTCTGCATTAGCTATGAATTCAGATCAACGATTATCGCCACAGCTCGTAGAAATATGGCGTATAACATCAGAGGCACTCTCTGATGTCGGTCAATTACCGCTAGGATTACTACCGTTTAATAAAACGGAAGAATTTCTTTCAGAGATTGGCGACTTTACCTATCGTACAGCGGTTAGGAATTTAGAGACTGATCCGTTGTCAGATAAGGAGACCAAATCATTAGAAAGTTTATACAAGCAGTCAGGTGAGATTAAAGACGAATTAAGGCAAGTTCAACATGTAGCTTTAAAAAATAATTTACGCTGGATGGATGTTCAGTTAGCAATGGCGAATGAAGATGAACAGATGGATAACACGATTATTGATGGGTTTAAGACTGTGGAAAAAACGGTAGAAGGATTTTCAGAGGGTAATGGTGATGCTTCTATCTCAAATACCTCCGTCAAAAAACATGAGTATAAGTTTCTAACTGGAGAAGAAATAAGTGAAGATGAAGCATTGGCAAAAGCTAAATCATTATTTAACGTAAAAAATAATGAAAAAATAAATATAACAAAGAGCGGAAAAGGCGCAGATGTCCCAGTTTACAGCATCTCCTACCGTAATGATAAGAAAAATGCCTATATGGATCTCTCGCAAAAAGGCGGACATCCAATTACGCTGTTGGTAGATAGACCGGTAAATGATAAACAAATTAGCTTGAATCAAGGCATGAAAAAAGCGCAAAAATATTTAGAGCAATTTGACTTTGAAAATATGACTGTATTTCAAAGTACGCAATTTGATAATATTGGTGCATTCTCTTTCCTATACAGTGAAGATGGGGTCCGTTATTATTCCGATGCGATGGAAGTTAAAGTGGCGTTAGATAACGGTGATATTCTTGGATTAACAGCAAATGATTACTTTATGAACCATACAGAGAGAGAAAAACCAACGCCAGAGCTCAGTGAAGAAGAAGCAAAAGAGATGGTTAATCCTAATGTCGATATCCAGGAAGAATTTCTAGCCGTAATTGATAATGATCTTGGTGAAGAAGTCTTAACCTATGAATTTCTTGGTATATTAGGAAACGAAACGTACCGAATATTTATTAATGCTATGGATGGAAAAGAAGAAAGAGTAGAGAAATTGAGTGGTTCGGAAATAAACTATGCAAGTAGTATGTAGGAGGAGGACAAAATTGTCTTCCTCTTTTCGGATTTTTCTGTAATAATAGGTATAAAGGTTCATTATAGTGAAATAGGGTGAGTTAATATGAAAATTGGTACGGTATTGAATATTGAAATAGCCATAGCTGGGAATACAGAAAAAGAAAAATACCGATGTAAAGTAATTGAAAAAAACGAAAACTATTTGTTTATTGACTATCCAGTTCATATGAAAACGCAGAAGTCGACATTATTCGTAAAAGGTACGTTGTTATCGGTAACTTATAGTGATGAAGAAGATATTATCTATCACTTTAATTCAGAAATTATAGCAAGAGTAAAGCTTAATGTGCCTGCTATGGCAATTGCGTTACCTGACGAAAATATGAAGCGAATTCAACGACGAACCTTTGTTAGAGTTAATACAGCAATTGATGTAGCGGTGCATATGATCGATAGTAACAGTCAACCATTTACGACGATTACTTCTGATTTAAGTGCAGGGGGAATTTCTATTATTATTCCAAAACATATAAAAATAGTTGGATGTCAGGCGGAGGTTTGGCTTACGCTCCCTTTCTCAAATGGTACGTATTATTATGTGCGATCGATTGTAGAATTTATTTCTTTTCAACAGGAAAAAAAACATGGTATAAAAATAGCAGCGTTAAAATTTTTGACACTGTCTACGAGTGAGCAACAAAATATTATCCGTTATTGTTTTGAAAAACAGCGAGAGGCTAGAAAAAAAGAAATGTCGTTAGAATAATAACAGCATGTTAACCCCGTTTTGAAATAGACCTATATTTGTGGGGTATGTTATTATAATAAATAGGTTTGTTTTCTTAAACTTGGCATTAGCCAAGTTTTTTCAACCTATTTTAATAGAACTTATCGTTATGAGAGGAATGACAGTCATTTCATGAAAAAGGATACATTAACAATAGCAATTGATGGACCTGCTGCAGCAGGAAAGAGTACGGTAGCAAAAATGGTAGCTAAGGAACTTGCTTGTATTTATATAGACACGGGAGCAATGTATCGCGCTTTAACATTACAAGCAATGAACCATTCAGTAGATGTAAACGATGAAGAAGCTCTAACGGCACTACTACTAAAAACAACTATTGAATTAAAGCAAACCATAGAGGGACAAAAGGTATTTATTGACAATCAGGATGTAACAGGAGCAATTCGTTCACTTGAAGTCACTAATACGGTTTCTTATGTTGCTAAACATCCGAAGATCCGAAGTGAAATGGTTAATCGTCAGCAAGCCTTGGCCGCTAAAAGAGATGTGGTTATGGATGGTCGCGATATTGGGACTCATGTACTTCCAGATGCTGAAGTTAAAATATTTTTAGTAGCTACTGTTGAAGAAAGAGCAAAAAGAAGGCATGAAGAAAATATAAAAAATGGAATAGCTTCTGATTTAGCAGAATTGAAAAAAGAAATTGAGCAAAGAGATCAAATTGATTCTAAACGGGAAGCATCACCTTTAGTTAAAGCAGAGGATGCTCTTGAAATTGATACAACATCACTTACCATAAACGAGGTAGCACAGCAAATACTCGAGCAAGCCAAAAAAATAAAACATACGAAATAGAGGGAAACTTTCATGTTATATAAATTCGCTAAATTTGTTGTTGCGCTTATATTTTATCCTCTATATCGAATCAAGGTTACTGGTAAAGAAAATGTGCCAAAGGAAGGTCCAGTTATAATATGCTCTAATCACATTTCCAACCTAGATCCTCCTGTTGTTGGAATAACTTCTCCTAGAGATATTCATTTTATGGCGAAAGAGGAATTGTTTGAAAAACCATTTTTAGGGAAATTATTATTAGGCATCCAAGCTTTTCCAGTTCGAAGAGGTATGAGTGATCGCAATGCGCTTCGCAAAGGGTTAGGAATACTTTCTAAAGGGCGTACACTTGGATTATTTCCAGAGGGGACGAGAAGTAAGACGGGTAAACTAGGAGAACCGCTGGCTGGGGCTGGTTTTTTTGCCCTACGATCTAAGGCAGTTATTGTTCCCTGTGCGATTGTGGGCACATATAAACCGTTTCACAAATTACAGGTTATATACGGAGAGCCTGTTCGAATGGAAGAATTACGAATCAAAAAGGCTTCTGCACAAGAAGCTGCCAATGCAATTATGGAAGAAATAAGCATACTAATTGAAAAAAATAATTAAAACTACTTTACTTGACAAATAATTATAATTATTAGAAGTTATAAAAAAGGGATTTTTTTTGGTATTATTCTATTAGTTTTAGGGTGAATGACGGAAACGTGAATAACAAAAATAAAGATAAGTTATTCTGTTTCGAATTGTATTTAGGAGGGCTATGGATATGAGTGAAGCAAAAAATGAAGTATCAAATGTTAATGTAGGAGATACACTAACAGGAACGGTTGTTAAAGTAGATGAAAAACAGGTTCTTGTTGATATCGGATACAAAGCCGAAGGGATATTGCCAATTGGGGAACTATCTAATCTTCATATTGAAAAAGCTAGCGATGTTGTAACTGAAGGAGACACGCTAACACTAAAGGTTAAAAAAATAGATGAAGAGGATGTAATTTTATCTAAAAAAGCAATTGATGCAGATAAAGCATGGGAAGACTTACAACAAAAATATGAAAATAATGAAGTTTTTGAAACAGAGGTAAAAGAAATTGTTAATGGTGGTTTAGTTGTAGACGTAGGGTTACGTGGATTTATACCTGCTTCCCTAGTCGAAACACACTACGTAGAAGACTTTAGTGATTATAAAGATAAGACCCTTACTGTAAAAATTGTTGATCTAGTTCGAGAGCAAAATCGAGTTATTTTATCTCATCGCGCTGTCGAGGAAGCAGAGCTAGAAGAGAAGAAAAAATCATTACTTCAATCACTGGAATCTGGACAAGTAATCGAGGGTACGGTACAGCGTTTAACTAATTTTGGTGTATTTGTTGATATTGGTGGCGTTGATGGTCTTGTTCATATATCTCAACTTGCCCATGAGCATGTTGATCATGCTTCGGAAGTGGTGAAAGAAGGAGATAAAATTAAAGTAGAAGTATTATCTGTTGATAGAGATAGCGAACGTATTTCACTATCTCGTAAAAAGGTACTTCCAGGTCCGTGGTCAGGTATTGAGGAACGTATTTCAAGAGGAGCTATTGTAGAAGGCGTTGTTAAAAGATTAGTTAATTTTGGAGCATTTGTAGAGATAGAATCTGGTGTAGAAGGGCTTGTTCACATTTCGCAAATTGCTACCCGTCATATCGGAACACCACAGGAAGTATTAGAAGTTGGTCAGAACGTGAAAGTGAAAGTACTCGATGTTAATGAAAAAGAAGAGCGTATTTCTTTAAGTATAAGAGAACTTGAGCAAGAGCAAGAAGCAAAAGAATATAAGCAATATGAAAAGGATGAAGATCAGTCTGGATTTCAACTAGGAGACTTTATTGGTGATAAATTAAATAAATACAAATAAATAGAGATGCTGTTTAAAAAGGTTCTTTCTTTAATTTAGAAAGAACCTTTTTTGTAGTCTAGGAAATAGAAACGATGCGACTTCACGAATCGCCCTAATCTAGGTCATCATCGGCCGCAAGCTCATCGTGATTCTTTTATATCCGTTGGCTCGCTCCAGTCGATACGATTCTAATCGGACGGTTGCTCTTTTGTTCTATACCACTATTTGAAAATAGCTATGATGCTAATAGCAAGCGGTAATTGTGCACAGCGGCTTATTATTTTATCCCACATATGGTTTTCTAGAAAAAATTGGCGACATTCAATTTTTTGATATTCTCCTATTTGTCATAGTAATAAAAACAATTTTAGACATACTACAAAAAGGAAGAAGTAAATTATTTCGTCATAAAGTAAAACTTCAATCAGTGAGGGTTTTGTTTATCCCCATTGATTGTTAGTACCACAAGGGTATGACCTAGAGGCCCTTCAACCCATCGGACATTTACTCACAGTTCAATCCCCTTTTACCAATATTGGTTTCACTCTATTGCTTGAAGTAGGGGTAATTACTGCCAGTTATATGCGGGATAAATCAAAGCATGCATGAGGTGTCAGAATGAATGAATATACGTTACCAATTCTATTTGGTGTCATCATAGGAACTGTAGCAAGAATACTAATGTTACGTACCGATTATCGTCAATACCCTACATATCTTCATGGAAAGGTAATTCATGTATCATTGGGCTTTATTGCAGCTGCATTAGGGTCGGTAGCTATTCCGGCAATCATGGAGTTGGAATTTACTGCAGTTACATTTTTAACTGTTGCAGCAACCCAGTTTAGAGAAGTAAGAAATATGGAGCGGAATACCTTAACCGAAGTAGATAGTTTTGAATTAGTACCAAGAGGAAAAACATATATTGAAGGGATAGCTATATCATTCGAAAGTAGAAATTACTTAGTTATTATCACTTCCTTTATAAGCACACTTGTTTTTCTTGTATGGAACGTGTACTATGCAATGATTGCAGCAATTGCTTGTTTAATAATAAGCAGAATATTAATGAGTGGATCGACGATAAAGGATATTGTCGACATAAAACATCATCAACTCCATTTTGAAGGGGCCGGTCTCTATGTCGATAACATTTATATTATGAATATCGGGCTTCCAGAAAGACAGGAAGAAATATTGAAGTATGGTATGGGGTTTGTCTTAACCCCTAAGAATATGAATGTCATTACGACAATTGCAAATCTAGGGCAACGACAAGCAATATTACATGATGTATCTGTAACCCTTGGCGTTTTCCGTGATTCCGGTACACCAGCACTTACACCTTTGATTAAAAGGGATTTAGATGATGGTCGAATAGGCGTATTCATTTTGCCACAAATTCGTGAGGTTGATAAGGCAATTAAGGTCATTGGAGCAGTACCAGTATTAGAGAATGCAATTCGCATGCCTTCAGAATCAGGTTCGGTGAAAAAGGGAGGAAATTCATAAATGCAAATTGAAAAGGCGATTTTGGCTGTTATTACTACGAATAGATCAGCTATTGATGGTGGTGCTCCTATTTTCATCTGTAAGAATAGAAAGGAAGCTGAGGATACAGCTGCTAATCTAGAAGCAATCACCGATGGAATTGCCCATGAGCTAAGTGAAGAGTTATTTATTATCGTCAGGCATTAACGATTTTGAATTTCATTGTTAATATGTACTACTTTTGCTATTATAGAAATTGTTCAAAAGTCATAGAGCAGTGACGATAAATATAGAAATAACTATTTCAATGATTGCAATATATAATTATCGATACGACAATATCGCTTATTTGGACAATAAAAAATGGTATAACATTAAAATTGAACGTAAAGAGAAAGGATGTTCCTTTCATGAGGAAATCTGTTGTAGCAATTGTAGGAAGACCAAATGTTGGAAAATCAACTATTTTTAATAGATTAGTTGGCGAAAGGATATCCATCGTAGAAGATATTCCTGGAGTAACAAGAGATCGAATTTATGCACAAGTTGAATGGTTAGCAACTACCTTTAACATCATTGATACTGGTGGTATTGAAATGGGAGATGAACCGCTACTTGTTCAGATGCGTCAGCAAGCTGAAATTGCAATTGATGAAGCAGACGTCATTATATTTCTTGTAAATGGACGAGAAGGTATAACTGGTGCAGATGAAGAGGTAGCTAAATTATTATATAAATCAAATAAACCAGTTGTACTTGCGGTAAATAAAATTGATAACCCTGAGATGCGTGAATCAATTTATGAATACTATTCGCTTGGATTTGGCGAGCCTTATCCTATCTCTGGTTCACATGGTCTGGGATTAGGTGATTTATTAGATGCAGTTGTTGACTACTTTCCTGAAAGGGAAGATATCGATGAGGACGAGGACACAATATATTTTAGTTTGATTGGAAGACCAAATGTTGGAAAATCGTCATTAGTAAACGCGTTAGTAAATGAAGAAAGGGTTATTGTTAGTGAGATAGAAGGTACGACGAGAGATGCCATTGATACGAAGCTCCATAAGGATGACCAAGACTTTGTAATTATTGACACTGCCGGTATGCGAAAACGTGGGAAAGTTTATGAAACTACAGAAAAGTACAGTGTTTTGCGGGCATTGAAAGCCATTGAAAGATCTGATGTTGTATTGGTTTTAATTGATGCTGAAACAGGGATCAGAGAACAGGACAAAAAAATTGCCGGCTATGCTCATGAGGCGGGACGTGCTATCGTAATTGTTGTTAATAAATGGGACACGGTTGAGGCAAACGAAAAATCCATGAAAGAATTTGAAGCAAACGTACGGGCTCATTTTCAATATTTGGATTACGCACCAATTGTATTTTTATCCGCAATGACAAAAAAACGTCTACATACGCTTATTCCTGCGATTAAATTGGCTAGTGAGAATCACGCGAAGCGGATCCCGACAAATGTGCTAAACGATGTGATTATGGACGCAATTGCAATGAATCCTACACCAACTTTAAAAGGGAAACGATTAAAAGTTTTATATACTACACAGGTGGCTGTAAAACCACCTAGCTTTGTTGTATTTGTGAATGATCCAGAACTCATGCATTTCTCATATGAACGATTTCTAGAAAATAAAATTAGAGAAGCATTTGGATTTGTTGGAACACCAATTAAGTTATTTGCGAGAAGAAGACAATAGAGGAGGAGAAGTTTGTGACGAAGATTGCTGTATTGGGAGCTGGAAGCTGGGGAACAGCTTTAAGTATTGTATTAGCTGATAATGGACATGAGGTAAACTTATGGACGCATCGAAAAGACCAAGCTGCTATAATCAATGAAACAAGAAGAAACGACAAATATTTAGATGTTGAAATTCCAAGCAATATTAAGGCATATGATATATTAACTGAAGCAATGGATGGCGTTACAGCGGTTGTTATAGTAGTACCAACCAAGGCAATTCGAGAAGTTTGTAAGTCATTGAATGATGTGCTTAATCATAATGTAACAATCATCCATGCGTCAAAGGGAATTGAGCCGGTGACGTTAAAACGTGTATCACAAATGATTGCTGAGGAGCTAGAAAATTATAAGGAAGAAGATATTGTTGTATTATCTGGTCCTAGCCACGCTGAGGAGGTTGCTTTACGTCAACCAACAACTGTTACAGTTTCTTCAGTTCAGATGGATAATGCTAAGATTGCGCAAGATTTGTTTATTAATGAATCATTTCGCGTCTATACCAGCCCAGATATTTTAGGGATTGAATTAGGTGGTGCTCTAAAAAATATTATTGCACTTGGTGCAGGTATTTCTGATGGTTTAGGCTATGGAGATAACGCGAAGGCAGCATTAATTACAAGAGGGTTAGCAGAAATTGCGAGATTGGGGACCTCACTGGGAGCAAATCCGTTAAGCTTTTTAGGATTACCAGGGGTTGGCGATTTAATTGTTACCTGTACTAGTGTTCATAGCCGTAATTGGCGAGCAGGCAACCTGTTAGGTAAAGGACATAAATTAGATGATGTGCTTGAACAGATGGGCATGGTAGTTGAAGGAGTTCGTACGGTGAAGGCTGCATACCAATTTGCTGAAGAACAACAGGTAGAGATGCCAATTACGAAGGGAATTTATCAAGTTTTATTTGAAGAGAAGGATCCGAAGGACATTGTAGAGCAGCTTATGAATCGAACGAAAAGAGAGGAAATGGACGATCTAGCTAAATTATTAATGGAGAGGTATTCCTGATAACACGTAAACTCCTTCCTGCATATAATGTGTTGAGTTAACTTAGCAGGGAGGCGAGTACGTGAATAATTTCCAAAAAGGTCTTTTTGACAAAATACAGCAAAAGGCAAATATTAATCCTGATGACGTATACAAAGTTGCTGATTCGGTTAAACATGCTAATTTTAAAGACGAGAAAACAGTTAGAAAGCTAGTTCGTCATTTAAGTAAATTAGCTAATAAGCCTATATCAAAGGAAAAAGAAGATAAAATTGTACAGTCTATTGTCAAAAATGATGTACCAATGGATATGAATTCGTTAAACCAATTATTTAAAAAATAAGCGTACTTGGGCAAGTGAGGATACATTCAGCCGTATACTCGCATAAAATAAATCGCACAAGCATTCATGGATAGAGTTGCTGTGGATAATTATTTAGTCAAACCGAGATGGAGTAAGCCCCCTTCATCTCGGATTTTTATGCTACAAATGAAAATGTCTGTAGCATCGACGAAATATTTTGAATACGTATTTTTTGGACGAGTGTATATGTCTTTGTGTTATAATACGTGTTGCAATGATATTGTTCAGTTTGTTTGTATAGGAGTGGTGTCATGTCGGAATCAATGCTAAAAATGTATATTTCATTTGCAGGTATGGTATTACTGCTAGTAGCAATTGGTCTTATTCTGTTATCTCGATATAAACTAAAAGGTGTTTTGGCCGGAATAGTTGCAATTTTTGCCTATTTATCATTAATTACCGGTGGCTTAATTATCTTTTACATTGTTTTTAGCGGTCCTACAGTGTAAGGCAAGGAGGCTTTATAGTGAAGTATACATATGGAAAGATGTTAATCGTGTTAGTAGTTACCATCCTACTTACTGGGTGTTTATACCCGCAGAATCAGCTATCCAAAAATCAAGCACCAAATCAAGATCAATTGGAAACGGTTCAATCAGCGGTCGATCAGTTTAAGGAGAAGACACAGGGATTGGTTCCAATAAGAACAAAGGGTAGTGATACACCAATTTTCGAAAAATACTTAGTTGATTTTTCAAAGCTAAAGGAAGAAAATATTTTAACTGAAATTCCTGGTAATGCGTATGAAAATGGTGGGATATATCAGTATACACTAATTACACCTGATAATAACCCACGTGTGAAGTTAATTGATTTACAAGTTACTGAAGCAATACGAAGTATAAATGTTAAGTTAGATATATACCGAAATGAACATATTTATCCGCCGTTTGGTGAAGAAATCGAAGAAGGCGTGTATTCTATTGATTATGAAAAACTAGGTTTAGATAAGTCGCCAACGGTTGTTAGTCCATATTCTAATCAGCATATACCAATCATCATGGATGTAGAGGGTAATCTCTATGTTGACTATCGAATAGACTTAAATAATGCATTAAATAAGTATGAGCATGGTTTTAAACCTGGTGATGATATAAGGTATATACTAGCTGATAACACGCCGTTTGTACCTGTATATTCGTTCCCTTATACAATAAAAAATGGTGAACCAGTATTTCAACTTGAAAATAAATAAAAATATATCATATTAAAACCCTTGTAACATATATTGTTTCAAGGGTTTATTTGTCTTTTCTTTTACGAACAGGTTGAACGTTTATGTTTTTTAATCTTTTGCACATATTTAAGGCATATTTTGATAGGACAACATCATAGACTTGTAATGTCAATTATTCGTAGTTTGTTCGTAATGAAAAAGAACGGAGATCGGGAGGGGATCTTTTGGAAAGAGTTGATATTTTTAAAGATATTTCGAAACGGACGAATGGAGATATTTATCTTGGAATTGTAGGAGCAGTCCGTACAGGAAAATCCACCTTTATTAAGAAATTTATGGAGTTGGTAGTCCTGCCTAACATTGAAGAAGAGAGTGAAAGGGCTCGGGCGCATGATGAATTACCGCAGAGTGCAGCTGGGAAAACCATCATGACAACAGAACCAAAATTTGTTCCCAATCAAGCAGTATCAGTCAATGTGGATGAGGGGCTTGATGTCAATGTGCGCCTAGTCGATTGTGTCGGATATGCGGTTGAAGGAGCGAAAGGATTTGAGGACGAGAACGGTCCGAGAATGATTCATACACCTTGGTATGAAGAACCTATTCCTTTTCATGATGCGGCGGAGATTGGCACGCGTAAGGTTATTCAGGAGCACTCAACAATCGGTGTAGTTGTAACCTCCGATGGATCATTTGGAGAAATAGAACGAAATGATTATGTTGATGCAGAAGCTAGAGTAGTTGATGAGTTAAAGGAAGTTGGAAAACCGTTCATCATGGTTGTAAATTCTCAAAGACCAAGTAGTCAGGAGACAGAGCTGTTACGGCAAGAGCTATCGGATAAATATGATATTCCTGTACTTTCTATGAGTATTGAATCAATGACAGAGCATGATGTTAACAATGTTTTACGTGAGGCGCTTTATGAATTTCCGGTCCTAGAAGTTAATGTTAACTTACCTAGCTGGGTAATGGTTCTTAATGAAGATCATTGGTTAAGAAGAAATTATCAAGACGCCATTCAAGACACAGTTAAAAATATCAAACGATTACGAGATGTAGATCATATTGTTGGAGAATTTTCTGAATTCGAATATATTGATCAGGCTCGTCTGGCTGGAATGGAAATGGGAGAAGGGGTAGCAGAGATTGACTTACATGCTCCTGATCATTTGTATGATGAAGTATTAAAAGAAATTGTTGGTGAAGAAATTAGAGGAAAAGATCACCTCTTGCAGCTGATGCAGGATTTCGCTCATGCCAAACGTGAATATGATCAGGTTTCAGGAGCTTTACAAATGGTCAAGCAAACTGGATATGGCATAGCTGCACCTGCATTAGAAGACATGATTCTGGATGAGCCGGAAATAATAAGACAAGGGTCTAGATTTGGAGTGCGACTAAAGGCAGTAGCGCCCTCCATTCATATGATAAAAGTAGAAGTAGAATCGGAATTCTCCCCAATCATTGGGACCGAGAAACAAAGCGAAGAGCTCGTTCGATATTTAATGCAGGATTTCGAGGAGGACCCTTTATCCATTTGGGAATCAGATATTTTTGGAAGGTCATTAAGCTCTATTGTAAGGGAAGGTATTCAAGCAAAAATAGCACTAATGCCAGAAAATGCAAGATATAAATTAAAAGATACACTTGAACGGATAATTAACGAAGGTTCAGGTGGACTTATAGCGATTATACTGTAGCAGCTGATCAAAGGCTGCTTTTTTATTTGTCTAGGAAATTATGAAATTGGAACCTATGGATAGATATGGGCATGTTGAGCCGTTTCCAGCTCCAGCGCCCAGAAACGATGCGACTTCACGAATCTCATCATCGGCTCCGCAAGCACACCGTGATTCCTTTTTCTCCGTTGACTCGCTCCAGTCGCTAAGTTTCTAATCTGGCGCTTGTGTTCTTTGCCTCATAGGTTGGATTAATGAGAATAGCAAAGCTACATCAGATGGTATAATTATCTCACTTAAATAGACTAATTTATGCTACCTTCTATTTCACTTGGTTATTAGTTATTCTAGCAAAATCGTCAATTTCTAAAAAAAATTTTTTCCAACAGCAGGATATTTCTATTAGGTGTCGTATATCTTTATTAAAGCCGAAATGTATTGCTGGCAATGAATAGAACAGTTTTAATTTTTTTGGTATTAATTACCAATTTTACTGTAAAATCTAGTTAAATCATAAAGAAATAAGTAAAAATTGGGTGCTAACTGTTGAATTTTGCTGCAAACTCGGTTAATATAAGCCTTGTCACTAAAGAAACATGTGACATGAAGTATAAAAACTGGCAAAATGGTGAACAAATGATGATAGTTTCATTTTTGTTCCAATGTCGATTGATGATTAATGGGAGGAGGTGAATGTCATGAACAAAACAGACTTAGTGAATGCTGTAGCTGAAAAAAGCGAACTTTCTAAAAAGGATGCAACTAAAGCGGTTGATGCAGTTTTCGATTCTGTCATGGATTCACTACAAAAAGGTGAAAAAGTACAGTTAATCGGATTTGGTAACTTTGAAGTACGTGAGCGTTCAGCTCGTAAAGGTCGTAATCCTCAAACAGGAGAAGAGATCGAAATTCCAGCAAGTAAAGTTCCTGCATTTAAACCAGGAAAAGCCCTAAAAGATAGCGTAAAATAATATTTTACATAGGGCGAAGGATGCGCATTAGCGTATCCTTTTTTTCTTGTCTATTTAGTGATAATTGCTTGATTGACATTGTCCCATATATAATTCATTATTTATTAAGAGATTACTAAGGAGGACGCATAATGGATAAAACGAGTGTGACATCAGATTTTTTTGTAATAAAAGCATTAGAAGACGGTGTTAATGTGATTGGTTTAACACGTGGTACAGATACAAGATTCCATCATTCTGAAAAGCTAGATAAAGGGGAGGTAATGATTGCGCAATTTACAGAACATACGTCTGCTGTAAAAGTTCGCGGTAAAGCAATAATTCAAACAAGCCATGGTCAAATTGAAAATGAATAGTTCGTTTTATAACAGAATGCTTGATTAACGATGCTACATAAATTATGCTATAATAGCTAAAGCATGATGAGAATGGATGAAAGGGCTAAGGTGATTTCTTTGAATACATCTGGATTAGACGTAAACAAACTCAAAGCACGCATAGAAGATGAGTTACAGCACACATTTTTAGAAACATATATAAACAAGCCCGTCATCGACGAAGAAAAATTAAGGTTATTGAACGAAATCATAAATGCTACATCACTATCCGAATACCAGAAGGAAAGATATATTGTAACGACAATGCTTGTTCAAGTAGCTTTAGATACACATGATCTTGTTCCAAGTAAAACAGAACAGGATGAAAGTCCAGCTGTGAAACTGCAAAAGCAATTACGTGTTTTAGCTGGCGATTATTATAGTGGACTATACTATTTGCTCTTAGCCGAAATCGATGATTTTGATTTAATCCATCAATTAGCAACAGCAATTAAGGAAATCAATGAATATAAAATGGATCTATATTACCAAGAAGCTTTATCGTTCGAAGAATATATGAAATTAACGAAACGGATAGACGCCTTACTTATTGTGCGTATTGCAGCGTATTTACAGGTTCCTACAGTGGAACAACTTGCGGAAGATTGGTTAATTGTAGGAAATATTGTTGAAGATATAAAACGGTTAAAAAACGGGAAGTCTTCTTCTTTAATTAAAAATTGGGCTAATGGTGACAGTGATTCAACATTGCTTATAAGTTATTTAGATAAGTATTTGCAAAAGAAAATATGTCATGTTAACCAGAAAGTAAAAAATCTTACAAGTAACCAGCAACTAGCTGTGCATATCAGAAAACAATTGACTGAGGTGTTTCATACGAAGACATCTATTGCGGAAAAGGGGTAAAGGTATGTCAGAGCAATCAAAAGAAGAGCGTGTCCATCACGTTTTCGAAAAAGTTTATTCCAAATATGATTCCATGAATTCGATTATTTCATTTCAACGTCACAAAGCATGGCGAAAAGATGTCATGAAGCGAATGAATGTAGAAGCTGGATCTAAAGCTCTAGACATTTGTTGTGGAACGGGAGATTGGTCCTTAGCTATTGCTCAAGAAACTGGTCCTACTGGAGAAGTTTTAGGGCTTGATTTTAGTAAGAATATGTTGTCTGTTGCCGAAGAGAAGAAACAGCAAGCACAAATAAGTCAGCTGCGTTTTATGCAAGGAAATGCAATGGACTTACCATTTGAAGACAATTCTTTTGAATATGTGACCATTGGCTTTGGACTTCGAAATGTGGAGAATTACATGACTGTCTTACAAGAAATGTATCGTGTATTAAAGCCTGGCGGTATAGCAGTATGTTTAGAAACCTCCCAACCTTCCATACCTATTTATCGGCAATTATATTATTTTTATTTTAGTTATATGATGCCATTGATTGGTAAGCTATTTGCAAAAAGCTATAAGGAGTATGCATGGCTACAAGAGTCTGCCAAGGAATTTCCTGGAAAGAAAAAATTAAAGCAAATGTTCTTAGCTGCGGGATTTTCTGAAGTACAGGTTAAAAGTTATACTGGTGGTGTAGCGGCAATGCATATGGCTTTCAAATGATAACTGTTGAATAAGTAAAAAAGGTGACATACATGAAATTAGCTAAAGCTTATGGATATTTAAGAAAAGATTTAGAAGATATAGAAGCAACCATAAATCAAGTCATACAAGCAGATCACTCCGTGTTGCGCGAAGCATCAACAGAATTGCTTAAAGCTGGTGGTAAACGAATACGCCCCGTATTTGTCTTACTATCAGGTCAAGTAGGTACGTATGATCTAACAAAATTGAAGACAGTAGCAGTTTCTTTAGAACTCATTCATATGGCAACGTTAGTCCATGATGATGTTATTGATGATGCAGAAATTCGTCGTGGAAAACCAACGATTAGACAGCTATATGGTAATCGTGTTGCCATGTACACGGGAGATTATATTCTAGCTCGAGCACTAGAAGAGATAACTATGCTACGGGATCCAAAAATTCACCAACTTTTATCCAAGACAATTGTAGAGGTGTGCAGGGGAGAAATAGAACAAATTCGAGACAAGTTTAACTTGAATCAAGACTTACGTAATTATTTACGGAGGATTAAAAGGAAAACGGCATTATTAATTGCTACCAGCTGTAAAATGGGAGCGATAGCTTCAGGTGTTAATGAGAGAGATGCACATCGCCTCTATCAATATGGTTATAATATTGGGATGTCTTATCAAATCATTGATGATATTCTTGATTTTACAGCATCACCAAAACAACTAGGGAAACCAGCTGGAAATGATCTTTTACAAGGAAATCTAACATTACCAGTGTTTTTAGCGATGAAAAATAAAACATTTCATGAAAAAATAGAGCATTTATTTAATCATTCAGAGGCGATTAATGAGGAAAAGATTCAAGAAATTGTTCAAGATGTCCGAAATTCAGATGCAATTGAGGAGTCTTATGCATTAAGCAACCGTTATTTAAATAAAGCCTTGCAAAAACTTAGCGAGCTTCCGGATAGCAGATCAAAAAATACGTTGATGGATATTGGAAAATATATTGGGAAGCGACGATCATAATAACCTTGTCCCGTTGTAATTTTTACATAATTTTGATAGAATTTTATCGGTTAGACAAATACAAAATACATAATTGATGAGGTGTGTAGCATGGAAAAAACATTTTTAATGGTTAAACCGGATGGTGTTCAACGTAATTTAGTTGGAGAAATTGTAAATCGCTTTGAATCAAAAGGGTTTAAATTAGTGGGTGCAAAATTAATGGTTATACCAAATGAGTTGGCTGAACAACATTATGGTGAACACAAAGAGCGGCCATTTTTTGGAGAATTAGTAGATTTCATTACTTCCGGCCCAGTCTTTGCCATGGCTTGGGAAGGTGAAAATGTAATCGCAATCGCTCGTGAGATGATGGGTAAAACCAATCCTGTGGACGCAGCTCCTGGAACGATTCGTGGTGACTATGGTATGACAGTAGGTAAAAATGTCATTCACGGTTCAGATTCTCCGGAAAGTGCAGAACGAGAACTCGGACTATTTTTTGAAAAGAAAGAGCTTACTTCCTATACAAAACAGGATAGTGACTGGGTATACTAATGACACACCATTACCTCCGTTACAGACGGAGGTTTTATTATATGATTCTTAATTAGGTGAAAGAGGCGGGAGAAGGTGGAACAAGACTATAAGGAGTTTATTGCCAACGTAAAAAACATGGCAGGCATTGACTTGAATTTATATAAAGAAACACAAATGAAGAGAAGGCTAACCTCATTAAGAAATAAACGAGGATATTCGAGCTTTTCAAAATACTTTACGGCGATGCGAAATGATGAACATCTATTAGAGGAACTACTAGATCGTATAACGATTAATGTTTCGGAGTTCTATCGAAATCCAAAGAGGTGGGAGGTATTAAAAACCTCCATTATTCCTCAGCTTTTGGAAAGGAATTCCCTCACGATTTGGAGTGCTGCTTGTTCAACAGGAGAAGAACCATATAGTGTTGCCATCATGCTTAAGGAGTACTTTCCAAGTATAAACTATCGAATCATTGCTACTGATATCGACAATGCTGTATTAGGAAAAGCAAAACAAGCTGTATATCAAGAACAAGCACTTAAAGAATTACCATCAGGGCTTGTAAATAAATATTTCACGCAAGAACACGGCTTGTACTATGTAAAAGATGAATTAAAAAATTCGATTACTTTTGAAAAACATAATTTATTAGCAGATAGGTATCCAGCAAATGTAGATTTAATTATTTGTAGAAACGTACTGATCTATTTTACCGACCAGGCGAAAGAAATGATTTATCGTAATTTTAGTAGAGCTTTAACGAATAACGGTGTTTTGTTCGTAGGAAGTACAGAGCAGATATTTAGTCCTGATAATTATGATCTGCAATTATTGGATACCTTTTTTTACCAAAAAAAGGACGAAGATAAACTCTTATCGATTTGATAAGAGTTTATTTTTCATTCTTTCTTAGATATTTTATGCTTTTTCTCAAATTTATTTCCAAAAACACAATAAGTTATGATATAGTAATTAGAAAAATTCATAAAGGAGAATGTAATGTGCGCTATTTAACTGCAGGAGAATCGCATGGAAAACAGCTAACGACCATTATAGAAGGCGTACCCGCCCAAATGCCACTGTTAAAAGATGATATAAACAGCTCCCTTTTAAGAAGACAAAAGGGATATGGTAGAGGTAAACGAATGCAAATCGAGAAAGATCTTGTGGAAATTACAAGTGGTGTAAGACATGGATATACACTTGGTTCCCCTTTATCACTCGTTATACATAATGATGATTATAAACATTGGATAGACATTATGGGAGAAGACCCAATCGAAGCTGATACAAAAATCAGAAGAGTGGTTACACGACCAAGACCTGGTCATGCAGATTTAAATGGTGCTTTAAAATATGGACATAGGGATATTCGAAACATTTTAGAGCGTTCCTCAGCTCGTGAAACTGCAGCACGTGTTGCGGCAGGAGCCGTAGCTAAAACGCTGTTAAAGCATCTTGGTATAGAAATTGTAGGTTATGTGAAAGAAATAGCCGGTATTGAAGCAGTGGAGCAAGCGAATTATACTGCAAAAGAACGACAACAGATCTCTGAAGATTCCCCTGTAAGAGTATTAGATAAACAGGTTGAAGAGAATATGATGCATGCTATTGATGTAGCAAAACAAGAAGGAGACTCTATTGGTGGAGTTGTTGAGGTATATGTCGAAGGGATGCCTGCTGGGATTGGTTCATATGTTCATTATGATCGTAAATTAGATAGCAGAATTGCAGGAAGTGTTGTTAGTATTAATGCATTTAAAGGTGTGGAATTTGGAATCGGTTTTGAAGCAGCGAAGCGAAATGGTAGTGATGTGCATGACGAAATAGCTTGGGATCAAGACAAAGGATATTATCGAAAGACAAATCGACTTGGCGGCTTTGAAGGTGGTATGACAACCGGCATGCCAATAATTGTTAAAGGTGTTATGAAGCCTATTCCAACTTTAATGAAGCGACCATTAACAAGTGTCGATATTGAAACAAAAGAGCCATTCAAAGCAACTGTCGAACGCTCAGACGCATGTGCTGTACCTGCGGCAGCGGTTGTTATGGAACATGTTGTAGCTTTTGAATTAGCAAAGGCTCTTACAGAACAATTCTCAAGCGATCAATTTCCACAGTTACAACAAGCTGTTGAAGCGTATCGAGAAGAAATCAGGTGCTTTTAGTATGGAAACAGATGAAATCGTCGTCCATTCTAGCTCGCATGACTACCCTATTATTATAGGTGAAGGTATTCGTTATGAAGTACAATCTTTTCTTAAAAAAGATTATACTTCCATATTAATTGTTACGGATGAGCAAGTGGGTAAATTGTATTTAACGGATGTTCTAAGCGGACTTTCCACGGAGAATGTGTTTCATTCGATCATTCCGTCAGGTGAAAAAACAAAAAGTATCGAGTATTTTTATCAACTTCAAACAGAAGCGATAAGGTATGGTCTTGATCGGGAGTCATTAATGATTGCCTTAGGCGGAGGAGTCATTGGAGATTTGACTGGATTTGTAGCTTCTACATTCATGCGTGGTATTGATTTTGTACAAATACCAACTACTATCTTGGCTCATGATAGTAGTGTAGGTGGAAAAGTAGCTATTAACCATCAAATGGGGAAGAATCTGATTGGCAGCTTTTACCCTCCTAAAAGTGTTATCTATGATGTGGAAACATTGCGGACATTAAATCAAAAAGAGATACGCTCTGGTTATGCAGAGTTAATAAAAGAAGCATTGATCTCTGATGAGTTCACTTTTCGTTCTTTTTTAAAAACGAATTTGCTTGCATTATCTTCAGAGGAACTTCAAGAGCATTTGCGCATAGGTATACAAATAAAGGCTAGGATTGTAGAGTCCGATGAAAAGGAGTCAGGCATTCGCAAATTTTTAAACTTAGGTCATACGCTTGGTCATGCCATTGAAGCTGAATTAGGCTATGGCTCGCTAGCACATGGTGAAGCTGTTGCAATCGGTCTATTATTTTCGCTACATGTAAGTGAAGATCTATTTTCAAGCAATCTACCGTATCAAGCACTTTTCCAATGGCTACAACAAAATAATTACCCACTGAACTTTCAGTATGAGGATATGCAATCAATTATTACGAAAATGAAAAAAGATAAAAAGAACGTGAAAAACATGATTCAGATGATACTTCTTGAAGAAATAGGAAAACCAATTGTAAAAGAAGTAACGGATCAGCAAGTGGAGCATTATTTAAAATCTTTTGTAGGAAAGCTGGTGGCTAAGTGACAAGAGGAGTTAGAGGGGCGACAACGGTTCCAAAAAATGAGGCGACTGTTATTATTGAAAACACAAAAATATTAATAGAGGAAATGGTTAGCAAAAACGGGATCGATCCCTCAGAGGTATCTCATGTTTTTATCTCTGTAACAAAGGATATAACTGCTACGTTTCCTGCAAAAGCACTAAGAAAATTAACTGGATGGACTTATGTACCAGTTATGTGCATGACAGAGATTGATGTTCCAAATAGTTTAAAGCTTTGTATACGTATCATGATGGTTGTAAATACCGATACACCACAACATAAAATTGATCATGTATTTCACAATCAAGCAGTCAACTTACGTCCAGATTTAACAGAAAAGGTAGGAGAGTAAAAGAATGAAAGGTAAAGCGGCACTTGAGTTATTAGAACCATATCAACAAGGTAAACAGATACAGGATATCAAAGATCAATACGGAATAGATCGAATTGTAAAACTATCATCCAATGAAAATCCGTATGGTTATTCGAGTAAAATCGATGCATTTCTATTGGAACATAGACTAGGCTTCGATATGTACCCAGACGGTTACACTGCTGAATTACGCACTGCTCTTGCTCTAAAGTTAAAGGTGGAAGAATCTGAGATTGTTTTTGGAAGTGGTTCTGAAGAGATTGTTCAAATGATTTGTCGCGCGTTTTTATATCCGGGAGTAAATACGGTTATGCCTAAGCCAACTTTTCCACAGTACAAGCATAATGCCGTGATTGAAGGGGCGGAAATAAAAGAAATTCCAACAAAAGGTGGCTATCTTGACTTAGCATCAATACTTGCTGCTGTCGATGATGATACACAGGTTGTTTGGCTTTGTTCACCAAATAATCCCACAGGTAATGCAATGGCAAAACAAGACTTTTATGATTTTATAACAAGGTGCCCTGAGCATGTGCTTGTAGTTCTCGATGAGGCATATTATGAATATTTAGATCCAGTAAGAGACTTAGAAAGTATAAAACAACTGCCCAATTTTAAGAACTTAATTATTTTACGTACGTTTTCAAAGGCATATGGGCTCGCTGGACTACGGATTGGCTATGGCTTAGCAGCTGAGCAAATTATCACTAAATTAAATGTCGTTCGAGGCCCTTTTAATACAACTTCCATTGCCCAGAAATTAGCATTAATTGCATGGAAAGATGGTGAATTTTTAAACCAAACGATATCGAATAACAATCGTGTTAAGCGATCCTTTCAATACTTTTTGGATCAAATTGGTTGGGAATATTATCCATCGGAAACCAATTTTCTGCTCGTTTGCACACCTAAGAGTGGAATAGATTTATTTGAGTATTTAATAAAGCATGGATTTATTGTAAGACCAGGCGAGCTATTAGGTATCCCTAATACGATTCGCTTAACATTAGGGTTAGAAAAGGATATGGAACAGTTACAGCAACTACTTTTAACTTATAACAATGAGGAGACATAATGTGAAACGAAGAATAGTTATAGCAGGTCTTGGCCTGATCGGAGCATCCATAGCAAAAGGATTGGCTAGGGTAGCTGATCATCATATTATTGGTTACGACATCAATACAGCCACTCTAGAATATGCCAAGCAAAACAATATTGTTCATGAAGTAATAACAGAATTCCCTATGGATGCCATCAATGCCGATTATATTATCCTAGCAGCACCTATATCGGAAACAATAGCTTTATTGCAAAAGCTAGATGAAGTACCTTTTCCAAATAGAGTTATTATAAGTGATGTTTCATCAGTCAAGCAATCAGTTATCCATACAGCAAATCAGTTAAAAAATAAGAAGATCGTCTTTATTGGCGGCCATCCAATGGCAGGTTCACATAAAAAAGGAATTGAAGCAGCTAAATCCCATTTATTTGAAAATGCAATCTATGTTTTAACACCTACTGTCAATAGTACAAATAATGAGGTAGAAGAGCTGAAAGAAATATTACTTCCAACCAAAAGTAAATTTATTACGTTAAATGCTGAAGAGCATGACGAGATGACCGGTGTCGTATCCCATTTTCCGCATTTAATTGCATCCTCTTTAGTGCATCAAGCAGAACATTGGGCTAAAACGCATAGCTATCTTCCCAATCTTGCCGCTGGTGGGTTTCGTGATATTACGCGAATAGCTTCAAGTAATCCGACACTTTGGCAGGATATTTTTTATCACAATCGTAAGAAAATGTCACAGCTTTTGGAGGAATGGATAACAGAAATGCAATTTCTCAAAAATCTTGTGGATACTAGCAGTAAAAAAGAAATGATTCAATACTTAGATCGTGCTAAAAATTATCGAGATGGATTGGGTACTTCTGATAAAGGGATTATTCCGTCGTATTATGATTTATATGTCGATATTCGTGATCAGACTGGGGCGTTAGCAGAGGTAACGCAATTGCTTGCCGACGAAAGTATAAGTATCAATAATATACAAATCCTGGAGATCCGTGAAGGTATCATGGGAGCATTGCGGTTAAGTTTTGCTACTCAGCAGTTACAAAAATCAAGTGAACATATTTTAAAACAGCAAGGATATGAAACGATGATTGAAAAGTAATCAGCAGTTAAAGAAAAGGATGTGAGAATGATTGAAGGAGCAAAAACTACTTCCTACTGAAAATCCGCTACGTGGAGAAATAGAGGTACCTGGAGATAAGTCAATCTCTCATCGTTCCGTTATTTTTGGAGCTTTAGCAAATGGAGTGACAAGGGTAAGTCATTTTCTAGATAGTGAAGATTGTATGCGCACAGTTACTGCTTTTCGTGAAATGGGTGTTTCTATTGAAAAGCAAGGAAATTCTTTATTGATTGATGGGAAAGGTCCTGAAGCGTTAATCGAGCCGAAGGAACCTTTATATTTTGGAAACTCTGGTACAACGGCAAGACTCATGATAGGTGTCTTAGCGGGGCTTCCTTTCTTTACAACGGCATACGGTGATGTATCTCTAACAAACAGACCAATGAATCGTGTGGTTGATCCTTTACGATTAATGGGAGCCATTATTGATGGTAGATTAGAAGGGAGTAAACTTCCATTAGCCATAAGAGGAAATGGTTTAACAGGAATTGAGTACCGTTTACCTGTAAAAAGTGCACAAGTCAAATCAGCAGTATTGTTAGCAGGACTACTTGCAGATGGGAAAACAACTGTAGAGGAATCGACGGTTTCGCGAAATCATACAGAAACAATGCTTCAAGCCTTTGGAGCGTCAATACTAATTGAAGGTAGTACCGTTTCACTACAAGGAAAACAACCGCTTACTGCTACCGATATATATGTACCAGGGGACATTTCTTCTGCTGCATTTTTCCTTGTGGCAGCTGCGATTGTTCCAGGAAGTAATGTGACATTACTAAATGTAGGTTTAAACGAGAGCAGGACAGGCATTATAGATGTATTAAAAGCAATGGGAGCGGCTGTCGAAGTGGGAAATATCCATAGAAAAGGTGGAGAATTATTAGGAAATATCTCAATCACTTATCAGGATTTACACGCTACGACTATCGAAGGTGATATGATTCCACGATTAATCGATGAGATACCAGTAATTGCACTACTAGCAACGCAGGCAAAGGGAAGAACAATAATTAAAGATGCGAAAGAACTTCGAGTAAAGGAAACAGATCGAATTAAAGCAGTTACAGAAGTTTTAACAAGCTTAGGAGCTAGGATTGAGGAAAGAGAAGATGGACTAATTGTTGAAGGTAAGTCAAAGCTAACCGGTAATAAAGTAGCATCTTATCACGATCATCGGATGGCTATGATGGCGACCATTGCCTCATTAATAACAGATGGTGAAGTAGTGATTGATGATATCTCCCCGGTTTCAACTTCTTATCCTAGGTTCTTTCAAGATTTACAACAAATGAAGTAAGACGATGTATTTATATATGTGCAGGTAGCTAGACTGTCGAGGAACTTTCTCGGCAGTTATTTTTTGTAAGTTAAGAAAGTATAAAATCAGTGCAATGACTGCGTTAAGCCAAGTAGTTATTTTGAAATGTTT
>NZ_BAAACY010000123.1:0-10200 GCF_039521925.1 Virgibacillus salarius
ACTTCATGCTAGCGTTGTAGAGCCTGATAATAGCGAAGGCCGGCCACTTCAACTCCTGTGGGAAGTGTTTGACCTGAAGATCCACTTTTTTGAGCGGGTTTTGCTAAAAAAGTTAGCTGAAGGACAAATCCCCACGGAAAGGGAAGTGGGCAGCCGGAGTGGTGGTCAAGCAGTAGCTATTATTCCATAATAGCTACTAGAGGGAGCGTAAATCTGAGCATTTAGTGATAAGGACTGAGCGAATTTTGCTCAGTTTTTCTAATAGTCTAGGAAATTATAAAATTAGCCTATGTGGATAAATAGAGGCGTGGTGAGCCGCGCCCAGATCCAGCGCCTATAAATTAGGCGAGTTCACGAATCGTCCTAATCTAAATCATTATTGGCTCGCAAGCATACTGTGATTCCTTTAGCTCCGTTGACTTGTTTCATTCGCTATGTTTCTAATCGGTGCTTGTACTTTTGTTCTATACACGTATAAATTAATGAGCTTCAGCTTATAGTCTAAATAGAATTGGCGGATAGATCATGATATATTTTGATCAAGCTGCCTCATCTTATCCGAAACCACCAGTAGTTATCGAGGCGATGATGAGGGTAATGAATGAAATAGGTGCGATCCCCAAAAGAGGGGGGCATACTATGGTACAAGGGTGAATTAAAACCACTTATTCATGGAGGGATGGGAAGCCATTCAGAGGAAGTATTGCAACCAAACGGATGGTCGGAAAGATTTGAAAGTGGTACGTTGAATACGCTAGCGATAGCTGGTTTACTTGCTGCTTTAAGTTTATTTGAAAAACAAGTAGAGGAAATTGTTTCACGTGAAACATTATTAACGCAAATGCTTGTGAATGAGCTCCAAGCAATTTCTGGTGTTACGTGCTATAGGATAGATGAATGATCTCTGCCAATGATAGCATTTAATAGTAAAGATATATCATCACATGAAATTGCTACGATACTGGATGCACATTATCAGATCGCATTACGAGCTTGTCTACAATGTAGTTCACTAATGCATGAAATGTTGCAAACCAGAACAAGGTGCTGTAAGAGTAAGTCTTTCGAGAAGCAATACATAAGAAGAAATAACTCCATTTATAAAAGCAATGAGAGACATTGCAAGCATCTATTAAATTAATTCAATTATTGGGGATGATGAGGGCATGGCATTATATGGAACTATCATCAATGGCGTATTAATCATCATTGGTAGTTTGTTTGGTTTACTCTTTACAAAAATTCCTGAACGGTATAAAGAAACAGTTATGCAAGGAATTGGATTGGCAGTTATGATTATTGGGGTTCAAATGGCACTTTCCACAGAGCTAATTATCATTGTATTACTCAGCTTACTTACAGGGGCAATTCTAGGAGAGCTATTGAATCTAGAAGTAAGATTAAATAGTCTGGGAACATGGATAGGAAGTAAATTCACTACGAAAAGCAGTGATTTTAGCGTATCCCAAGGTTTTGTCACTGCATCACTAATTTTTGTAATAGGTGCCATGTCGGTAATTGGTGCTTTAGATAGTGGAATTCGTGGTGATCATGAAGTATTAATTACAAAAGGAATTCTTGATGGATTTGTAGCGCTCGTATTAACGACAACTTTAGGATTTGGGGTTATCCTATCGGTTATCCCGGTTGTTTTATATCAAGGTACTATTGCCTTATTAGCTACACAAATAGAACAAATCCTTCCAGAAAGCTTTCTGAATGGCATGATAACAGAGTTAACTGCAGTAGGTGGAGTACTAATTCTGGCGATTGGCTTCAATCTACTAAAAATCACATCTATTCGAATCGGAAATCTATTGCCAGCTATTATTACAGTAGGTTTTATATATTATATATATCAATTATTCTAAATGAGGGGGTAACTTTCGTATATGGAAATATACATAGGCTGGTTATTAGCAGTAATTGTTACTATTTTAACTATAGTTGTTATAATTCAAGGCATCCGCTCAAGGATACATGATAAGTATAAAAAACTATCAGAATTAGAAGAACGCATTAAAAAGCTGGAAAAAGATAATAACTAGTAGATAGGGAAACAGCGATCACAGCATGAGTATCGCTGTTTTTTGTTGATTAAGATTGTGTATAACAGAGTAAGTCGTTTCATAGATGCCGACGAGACCTACGATTATGATTATGATAAGTCAACAGTGAATCGCTGTGGCTATTTGTGTTTCCTTTACCTCATGCGAAGTGGTTCGGTCCTACGTTGCAAAGTGGATTTTCGGCTCGCGCTAATCCTGCAGGAGTCTACGTAATTAGTCTCCGCTATGAGAAGGTGCAACAATTCTTATCATAAGTAATAGGTTGACTTTTTTTACAATGGGTAAAGTGAAAATCGTTATCCGTGAGTATAAAAGCAGCTGTGTTACTTCATGCTAGCGTTGTAGAGCCTGATAATAGCGAAGGCCGGCCACTTCAACTCCTGTGGGAAATGTTTGACCTGAAGATCCACTTTTTTGAGCGGGTTTTGCTAAAAAAGTTAGCTGAAGGACAAACCCCACGGAAAGGGAAGTGGGCAGCCGGAGTGGTGGTCAAGCAGTAGCTATTATTCCATAATAACTACTAGAGGAAGCGTAAATCTGAGCATTTAGTGATAAGGACTGAGCGAATTTTGCTCCGTTTCTCTAATAGTTTAGGAAATCAAGGTAATTATAAAATTTGCCCATGTCAATAAATAGGAGCGTGTTGAGCCGTGTCCAGCTCCAATGCCAACGCCTATAAACTAGGGACTTCATGGACGATAAGTCATCATCGGCTCGCAACCGCACCGTGATTTCTTTATAGCATTTGACTCGCTCCAGTCGCTACGATTTTTAATCGAGCGCTTGTGCTTTTGTTCTATGCATGTACACACCATCGAATCACTTCAATAATCTAATTAGGTATTGTAGGATTGGAGACTTGAATGACAACTGCAGGAGAATGGTGCTGATAAATTAAGCGCTGATCAAGCTGTTCTAATAAGTCCGCTGTTTTACTAGCCATTCGCATCACTAAGCTTAATCTAGTGTTTTGCAGAACAGAATACTCCATAAACCCACTAACATTAACAACACCTGTAAGGTGAATATCACCAACTTCAGGCAGGAGCTTATTAAAGGCTGCTCCAGGTTTTATTGGCCCTGTACCAGTAATAAGGTGTCCAATGGACGTGTGTTTACCTAAACAGGCATCTATTGCGATTACAAAAGGATTGTGATGATTGCTATATATATTCTGTAAATAGTCATGTATATTGGTGGCATGAACGGGTTCATCTAGTGTACCATAGATCGATAAATGTTTAATTTTTTTCTCAGCTAGTAGTGTACCAGTTAATGGACCTAAAGAGTCTCCCGTAGAACGATCCGTACCAATACATACCACTACATAATCACGTGGCGAGTGCGGCATCCAGGAAATAATTTTCTCACGCATAACGTGTAAAAAATTAGGTTCTGTATGTAGCATACGGAAATTTTCATTTCTCCGGCCTAATTTGCTTTTTAAATTCATAGCTTATCCTCCAAATACATATTGGTATAGTATACGGAAATTTTTTGAAATCTATACATCGATTCTTAAATTATTGGAGGAACTTACATGCTGCGTGCGGGTATGAAATGGATGTTTTTAATTATTGGAACAACAATAGGAGCTGGATATGCTTCTGGGAGGGAATTGTGGCAATTTTTTGGTCATGAAAGTGGACTAGCTATTTGTTTATTTGGCCTACTTTTTTCAATTTGTTGTATAGTGATAATGACCATAAGCTTTGAACGACAATCGACGCATTATTTACCAGTGCTACGTGAAATTGTCGGTGAGAAACTTACTGTAATATATGATGTCATGATATTTATTTATCTTTTTACAACAACCGTAATTATGATTGCTGGAAGTGGGGCAACTTCTCAAGCGTTTAATTTTTCCTATTGGTGGGGTATAAGTATTATAATTATTGCGCTTATTATTTTATTTATGAAGGGAATAAATGGGCTACTTTCTATGAATCAATTTATATTACCATTATTATTGACAGGACTGCTATTTGTATTATTATGGTTTACCATTGATCAACAACTTGATTTATTTTCACATTGGGATGAGCAGCGTAATTGGACAGCCGCATTTCCATTTACTGCGTTAAATATTCTTCCGCTAATTGCGGTCTTGGGGGCAATTGGGAACAAAGTAAAGTCCAAGCAGGAGATATGGATAGCAAGTGTTGGTAGTGGATTAATACTTGGTGTTATCTCGTTTATTTATAATAATAGCTTAATTCAAATAGCGGATGAATTACTGTTATATGAGATTCCCTTATTTGCAATTTTAAAGCACTACCCGTTCGAAATGCTAATACTGATGAGTATTCTATTATGGTTTGCTATTTTTACAACCGCAGCTTCTGGAATTTTGGGTATCGTAACGCGTATAAAGGAGTATATAAAAAAACCATTATGGTTGATTGTTTCTGTTACCTTGGTTACAATGATTCCATTAACAGCACTAGGTTTCTCGACATTAATAAACTATTTGTACCCCATATATGGCATACTAAATTTATACGTTTTAACGCGACTATTATTATTTCCGGTATGGGATAAATTAGAAAATAAAAAAACATAGGTATTTACAGCAGGAGGAGGTACATATGGATAAGGAAGAAGTTAGCAAGGAAATAAATAATTTTAGTGATGAGTTATCTAAGTTTTGGGATTATATAACTGGGGCAGATTTTTGGCTAGCGATAGGGTTAGGTGTACTTCGAATTCTAGTAATTTTACTACTAGCTTATATAATTGTCCGAGTCACCCGTAAGGTAGTCGATCGTTTATTTAAACAAAGAGAGAATGGCCCAATTCGAATTACAGAACGACGAGAAAATACTTTGAAAAAATTAATTAAAAGTACGATAACCTATGTTGTATACTTTATTGCGTTCATCATGATACTTGATAATGTATTAGGTTTTCAGGTCGGAGCGTTACTAGCTGGTGCTGGTGTTGCAGGACTAGCTATTGGTTTTGGTGCACAGAATCTTGTTAGAGATATCATTTCAGGATTTTTCATTATTTTTGAAGACCAATTCTCAGTAGGGGATTATGTTGGAGTAGCTGGTATCGAAGGAACAGTTGAAGAAATTGGTCTACGAACTACAAAAGTATTGAGTTGGACAGGTGAAATGCATATCTTACCAAACGGAAATGTCACTCAGGTTATAAATTACTCTATTCATAATGGTCTAGCTATTGTTGATATTAACATTCCATATGAAAGCAGTGTAGATGATGCGGAGAAGATTATTAATGATGTGGCAGTAACGTTACCTGATAAGTATGATTTTCTAGTCGGTGTTCCAGAGATTATCGGTGTGCAAAATTTAGAAGCTTCATACTTTGTTATACGAGTTATTGCAGATACGCTGCCAGGCTTTCAATGGGCAGGCGAAAGAAATATTCGTAAAGAAATGCAGGATAAGCTGTATAAAGCAGGTATTGAAATCCCTGCACCACGAATTGTTATGTATTCTCGTGAACAAAAAGATAACATTCTCAACCGTGATAAATCACAACTGCAACAAACGCAGACAAATAGAAACCAATTAAATTATGAAGAATCAGGGAATAGTCAAACGGAACAAACACCTGAGCGAGAATAATAAATAGTAGTTATAATGAGATAAAAAGGAGAAAAACAAGATGGAAGGAAAAGAGTTTGCATTAAATGATGTCGTCATGATGAAAAAGCCGCATCCATGTGGGGAAAATCGCTGGAAAATTATTCGCATGGGTATGGATATTCGAATTAAATGTCTAGGCTGTGATCATAGTGTGATGATACCGCGTAGACAATTTACTAAAAAAATGAAAAAAGTGCTAGAAAAAGCAGAAGAATAAAAGTAGTTAAAATAGACTATGACACCTAGAAAATGTTACAATGGTAGCAGACAGAAAGAAATATTTACAACGTGATAGGGTAAAACGCAAAAGTAGGCATGTTTCTATGCCTATTTTTGTTTTTTGTCAGCTTGTCATTTGTCTAGCAAATATCTATAATTAGAATGACAAACGCGTTTATATGAATGGAATCCTTAAGGAGTGAAAGTTGAATGTCTCTAACAGCAGGAATTGTCGGTCTTCCAAATGTGGGTAAATCAACATTATTTAATGCTATTACACAAGCAGGGGCAGAAGCAGCGAATTATCCATTCGCTACAATTGATCCTAATGTCGGAATAGTGGAAGTACCAGACAATCGCTTAAATAAATTAACAGAATTAGTAAAACCAAAAAAAACAGTACCTACAGCATTTGAATTTACGGATATTGCTGGTATTGTGAAGGGAGCTAGTAAAGGCGAAGGATTAGGAAACCAATTTTTATCCCACATTCGTCAAGTTGATGCGATTTGCCAAGTGGTACGTTGTTTTCAAGATGATAACATCACGCATGTATCTGGAAGAATTGATCCTATTGATGATATTGAAATCATTAACTTGGAACTAATTCTTGCTGATTTGGAAACAGTTAACAAACGTTTTCAACGTGTAGAAAAATTGGCTAGACAGAAAGATAAGGCAGCTGTTGCAGAGTATGATATACTAGTCAAAATTAAAGCTGGTTTAGAAGAAGAAAAGCCTGTACGTGCACTAGATTTTACAGAAGAACAATATAAAGTGGTAAAAGGTCTACATCTATTAACTAGTAAACCGACACTCTATGTAGCAAATGTGAGTGAAGAAGAGGTTGCCGATCCTGATACAAACGAGAACGTACAAAAGGTTAAAGACTATGCCGCAAAGGAAAACGCCGAGGTTATCGTTGTATGTGCCAAGATTGAAGAAGAAATTGCTGAGCTTGATGTCGAAGAAAAGGAAATGTTTCTTGAAGATCTAGGAATAGCTGAATCAGGGTTAGATAAATTAATCAAAGCTTCCTATCATTTATTAGGCTTAGCTACTTACTTTACAGCAGGAGAACAGGAGGTCCGTGCATGGACATTCCAAAAAGGAATTAAAGCCCCTCAAGCAGCTGGAATTATTCATACAGATTTTGAACGAGGATTTATTCGCGCTGAAACGGTATCATATGATGATCTTGTAGAAGCAGGAACAATGTCACAGGCAAAAGAGAATGGAAAAGTGCGGTTAGAAGGTAAAGACTATGTTGTAAAAGATGGAGATGTCATTCATTTTCGCTTTAATGTATAGTCAGGAAATAACCGCTAAGGACGAATATTATATATGTATAATGTATTGAAGGATCTCTCGAAGGCTTGTTATTTACAATATGATTTGGTATAATACACTATTGTGAGTAATTATAATTTACGATTACTCCTTGCTCCTATTGCGGGAGGCAATAATGCTGATCAATATTTAGGAGCCGCTAAGACCAAAAGGAGGTGTTACGGATGAGAAAATATGAAATCATGTACATCATCCGCCCAGATATGGAAGAGGAAGCGCAGACAGCTTTAATTGAGCGTTTCAATGGAATTCTAACTGATAATGGCGCGGAGATTGAAAAGGTTGATGAAAAAGGTAAGAAGCGTCTTGCTTATGAAATCAATGACTACCGTGATGGATATTATGTAATCATTAACTTCAGTGCTGATGAACAAGCGATTAACGAATTTGATCGCCTAGCGAAGTTCTCTGATGATATTATTCGTCATATTGCAGTTCGAGAAGATGATCAATAATAAGGAGTGGTTCTGATGTTAAATCGTGTCGTTCTTGTCGGCAGGTTAACGAAGGATCCTGATTTACGTTATACACCAAGTGGAGTAGCTGTAGCTAACTTTACACTTGCAGTAAACCGTCCATTCTCTAATCAACAGGGGAACCGTGAAGCCGACTTCATTAATTGTGTTGTTTGGCGTAGACCAGCAGAGAACCTAGCGAACTTCATGAAAAAGGGAAGTATGGTTGGGGTTGATGGTCGTGTGCAAACGCGTAGATTTGAAGGTCAGGATGGGAAAACTGTTTTTGTTACAGAAATTGTTGCAGACAGCGTACAATTCTTAGAATCTAAAGGCGCCTCTCAAGGTGGAGGACAGGATACATCAGGATTCCAACCAAATAGAAACCAGAACCAATTTGAACCAAATAGAAACCAAGAGGACCCATTTAAAAATAATGGAGAGCCTATCGATATATCAGATGACGATTTACCATTCTAAAATGAAAAGGAGGGTTATCTATGGCAGCTCGTCGCGGACGTGCAAAGCGTCGTAAAGTGTGTTTCTTCACTGCAAATGGAATTACACACATTGATTACAAAGACGTGGATTTGCTAAAACGTTTCATCTCTGAGCGCGGGAAAATTCTTCCTCGTCGTGTAACAGGAACTTCAGCAAAATACCAACGTAAGCTTACAAAAGCAATCAAACGTGCTCGCACAATGGCTTTATTGCCATATGTAGCTGAGTAATAAATAGTTATTAAAGGCATTATAGGCTAAGACCTATGATGCCTTTTTATTATTATATGTACATATGAAGGAATGGTGGTATATATGCTTCCTATTGAATCATTGTCATCCACTTACGTTAGCGAATTTCTTATAATGATTTGATAGACTTATCATATAGCTAACTCTATATTAACGCTTTCGTATATTTAATAATCTATCTAGGAGGTTTATGATTAATAAAATTGGGGAAGAGAATAGTAACTCCTTCTTTTTCTAGAAGCAAGATTCAGGTCTCTAGATTAACTATCTTATTCAACTAAAGGGATATAGCCAACCAAATTTGGTTGGCTATACCCCTTTAAAAGGGTGGTATTTGGTAAGCAGATTTTTTATAGAGCGTTATTAAGGGATTATTGATTGCATTACCATTTTCAGACAGTTCCTCAGAGCATATAGCTATGAGGAACTGATACCATATAAGAAAGATACGACGTTTAATATTTTACATATTGGATTTGCGATAGTAATGGATTGGTGAACAATGGAAAATGAAATAGGTTAAATTTCGAAAACAACTCCATCAAAAACTATTTTGTGCTTTTTTACAGATGAAATTTTTGTGATAATCATAACTCGCAAAGGAGTCGATTTTAAAATGAAATGGTTGGAAAACATCGAATGGGAAGAAGTTATTTTAGATGTTGGTATTATACTCATTCAATTAGTCGCAATTCTGATTGCTTTCCTGATTACTCGTGCCATTGGAAAAAAACTAATTCAATCTTCTTTCTCAAAGGTACAGACTAAAAAGAAGATGTCTGTTGGTAGAACACAAACATTACAAGCATTAGCAATTAGTTTTTTTTCATATGTTCTCATTTTTATCACCTTGGTAATAGTGCTTGGTATATTTGGAATTAATGCTGCAGGGTTAATTGCCGGAGCAGGTATTATCGGATTAGCAATTGGCTTTGGTGCTCAAGGTCTGGTAAGTGATGTCGTAACTGGTTTTTTCTTATTACTGGAAAAACAACTAGATGTTGGCGATTATGTAACGACAGCAGGATACGGTGGTATTGTCGAAGAAGTAGGTTTACGAACAACCCAAATTCGAAGCTTTGACGGGACTTTGAATTTTATCCCTAATAGAGAGATTAGTTCACTAAGTAATCATTCTCGTGGTAATATGAGAGCTCTCGTTGACATTGGTATCTCTTATGATGATAATATTGACCATGCCATGACAGTCCTTCAAGAGGTCTGTGACAAGATAAAGCAAGAGAATGAGACAATTGTAGAAGGACCAGATGTGTTAGGTGTTCAAACAATCGGTGATTCTGATATTACACTTCGGGTTATTGCAAAAACAGAAAATATGGAACAGTGGGCAGTTGAAAGACAGCTTCGTAAAGCAATTAAAGAAGCATTTGATCAAAATAACATTGATATACCTTTCCCACATCAAGTGTATATTGAAAAACAAGCATAATAGGAGTTATACGTTATCTTGTATATTCATTTAGTTTGATAACGGTTTTACTATGAGAAAAATAATATATTAATACGTGCTGTAACCTCAAGCGTTTAGAGCAAAGCTCTTCAAGAGGTTACTCACGTTCATGTGAAAAACGTAATCACCTTATGCTTATTGCTAGGCATGGGGTGATAACTTTTTTTATAAGTTAAGAAAGTATAAAATCAGCGCAATGACTGCGTTAAGCCAAGTAGTTATTTTGAAATGTTAGATGTATATTGGCAATGCTCCGACTAATTA
>NZ_BAAACY010000124.1:0-19763 GCF_039521925.1 Virgibacillus salarius
GGACAAACCCCACGGAAAGGGAAGTGGGCAGCCGGAGTGGTGGTCAAGCAGTAGCTATTATTCCATAATAACTACTAGAGGAAGCGTAAATCGGAGCATGTAGTGATAAGGACTGAGCTAATTTTGCTCCGTTTTTTTAATAGTCTAGAAACTATAAAATTAGCCCGTGTGGAAAGATATGGGCGTGTTGAGCCGCGTCCAGAAACTAGGCTGCTTCATGAATTGCACGAATCTAAGTCATCATCAGCTCGCAAGCTCACTGTGATTCCTTTACTTCGCTCTAGTCGCTCGCTTCCGCTTTTGTTTTTGGGATAGAAGCAAAATAATTTGTTTTTTCTATTTAAAAAGGGGAACAAATAAAACAGGATATTTAAATTTACAGAAAAAACAATCTCTTGCATGACGTCTGACAACTTGGTACAATGACCTATGTATCAGAAATAATGAAAACAGTTACAATAGGGAGGAAATCAGTGTGGGAATACTTCTAGGATTACTGGCGATCGTCGTTGTCCTGGGACTAGCATTTTTAATGTCTAATGATAAGAAAAGTATAAATTATAAAGGTATTATCATTATGTTAGTCTTTCAGCTGTTGATCACCTTTTTTATGTTCGAGACCAAAATTGGTCAAACGATTATTACAGGAATTTCAGCTGGTTTTAATAAATTAATTGAATTCGGTACAGAAGGGATCAATTTCGTAGTAGGTGGATTCGTATTAGAGGAAGGCGGCGTATTCTTCTTCAATGTCCTATTATTAATCATCTTCTTTGCTACGTTGTTATCCGTTTTAACATATTTACGTATTCTTCCACCACTTATTAAATATTTGGGTGGGTTAATATCAAAAGTGACAGGGCTTCCAAAGGTTGAGTCATTTAATGCTGTAAACAGTATATTCTTTGGACAATCTGAAGCATTGATTGCTATTCGTTCACAATTTCATCATTTAAATGCTAATCGGCTTTATATTGTAAGTGCTTCCGCCATGGGGTCTGTATCCGCGTCGATTGTTGGAGCATATTTGCAAATTTTGCCTAATGACTATGTATTAGTTGCACTGCCTTTGAACATGTTAAGCGCATTAATGATTTCTTCAATAATTGCACCGGTTAAAGTACCGAAAGAAGAAGACGTTGTGGATATTAAAGATGTGACGAATGATAAAAGTATTTTCGAGGCGATGGGGAATGGTGCGCTAGAAGGCGGAAAGATAGCTTTAATTGTAGCGGCAATGTTGATTGCGTTTATTGCTTCATTAGAGCTTGTAAATTGGCTGATTCAATTAATCTTTTCTGGAGCGACACTTCAACAAATTTTGGGGTATATTATAGCTCCTATTGGTATTCTGATGGGGATATCTCCAGGTGAGGTCGTCCAAGCTGGATCAATTATGGGAACAAAAATTGTAACAAATGAATTTGTCGCAATGTTACAATTCCAACCATCGATTGATTCTCTGTCAGAGAAAACCGTTGGTATCGTTTCTGTCTTCTTAACAAGCTTTGCAAACTTCTCCTCCATCGGTATTATTGCTGGAACTGTTAAGGGAATTGATGCAAAGAAAGCTGTGAGCGTATCTGGCTTCGGGCTAAAATTGCTCCTTGGTGCAACTTTAGCATCGATCTTATCAGCTACCGTTGCCGGCTTATTCTTATAAGATATGATAGGTAGGATGATTGGAGTCTAAGACAAATGTAAATAAGAAACAATCAAAAACGAACGATGATTAGTTGAATGAAATTAATTATCGCTCGTTTTTTGATTAGAATAAATATTTTAGCACCTGAAATAAGCGAGATTCCGGTGAAACAGCACGAGTCCGAAGATCCATTTGGTAACGTGTTTTTTCTTTAACTAGTTAGCTGGTTAATAATGATCACATTTCAAAACATGAACTGAGCTACGATCCGAATAACTTCATACATTGGGACTCGCTTTCATCATCCATGCTAATGCAAATGGGAGGTATGGACAAATTTCCGTTGTAGATAAAGTAAACGCCATAATAGAGCGATAGCTCCCACAGTCAATCCAGTAATTATACCAACCCAATAGCCAAAAGGTTCAAGAACTGTATAGTTTGCTAAAATCCAACCAACCGGTAAACCAATTATCCAATAGGAGATTAACGCCATGATTAACGTAACATTAACATCTTTATAACCGCGCAATGCTCCTTGGATGGGTGCACCAAATGCATCAGCGAGCTGGAAGAAGATAGCATAAAAGATAAATTGCTTTGTAAGCTGGATAACTTCAGGATTTGAATTGTACATGGCGGCTACCCAATCTCTTGTAATATATAATACAAATCCTGCAAAAAGGGCGATAAATATGCCACCACTAATACCGATATATCCATACGTACGTGCATCTAAATATCGTTTGGCACCTATTTCGTAACCTATAGCAATAGTCAGCGCCATTCCAACGCTTAATGGAATCATATAGAGCAAGGATGCGAAATTAATTGCTGCTTGGTGGGCGGCGATAGTATAGGTACTATATACACTCATAAATAGCGTTACAGCAGAGAAAATGCTTGTTTCAAAAAACATGGCAAAACCAATTGGGATACCTATTTTTAATTGCTCCCACCAATCCTTTGCAGAAGGTTTTACCCAATTCGTCAAAATAGAAAATTTACGAAAAGGGGTAATTTTATAAATAACGGCTAGTGCCAAAATGGATACAAGCCAATAGGTTATCGAGGTTGCAATTCCTGCGCCAATTCCGCCATATGCTGGAATCCCAAATTTACCAAAAATAAAGATATAGTTAAAAAATAAGTTAAGCGGCAAGGATATAAGAATAATGAGCATAGATATCCGTGTTTGCCCTAGTGCGTCGATAAAGCATCTTACTGTATTAAAGATAAAGAGAGGAATTACTCCTGTCCCTAAGGCAATAAGATAATATTTCGCAGTTTGTCGAACCCCAGCTTCGAGTTCCATTAGGTTTAAAACAGGGTTTAGTAATATACCACCAATAGTACATACAATTATGGCAAGAACAATTGATAAATATATTGCCTGCTGTACACTATTGGTAACTTTATTTTCAGAGCTAGCTCCTGTGAGATGTGCAATTATGGGAGTAATGGCAAGTAAAATCCCATTTATACCAGTGAAAATAGGAACCCATAAGCTCGTCCCGATCGCGACACCTGCTAGATCTACTGCACCAGCACGACCTGACATGACAGTATCAAATATATTCATTAAGTACATACTCACTTGGGTAATTAGTATAGGAATTAATATTACAGCGAATAATTTTAGTTTTTCCTTTAGCGTTGTTGTCTGATACATAATTCTCTTCCTTTTTCATGTATTTTCTAATAGGATAGAAGAGGAGCGTAAAAATTATTATACCGTTTTATAGAGCAGTTTGGAAGAAAGGACGTTTTCACATAATGAAAAATAAACGAATACTATTTACTGGAGGCGGATCTGCAGGGCATGTCATTGTTAATTTAGCTCTGATTCCGTACTATCGAGATAAAGGCTGGGACATTGATTATATTGGTTCAAAAGATGGTATCGAACGAAAGCTTATAGGAGAAGTGGATGGTGTAACTTATCATCCTATTTCAACAGGAAAGCTCCGTCGTTATATGTCGATAGAGAATTTGAAAGATCCATTTAAAGTTTTGAAAGGAACAATGCAAGCAGCGAAAATAATTAAGAAACGCAAGCCATCCGTTATTTTTTCCAAGGGTGGATTTGTATCTGTACCTGTCATGCTGGCTGCAAAACTAACTGGTGTACCGGCAGTAGTTCATGAGTCTGATTATACACCTGGTCTAGCAAATAAAATAGCTATACCATTTGCTAAAAAAGTACTAACAACATTTTCAGAAACGATAAATTATGTGCCAGAAAAAAAATCAGAATATGTTGGAGCAGTAGTACGAGATGAACTATTTCAAGGGAATAGAGAAAAAGGTCTTGCTTTAACAGGGCTTACAAAGGAAAAGCCGATCTTATTAATCATGGGCGGAAGCGGAGGATCACAAAAAATAAATGAAACCGTTCGGGATAGCTTGCCAAAGCTAGTACCATTATTTCAGGTCATTCATATTTGTGGTGAAGGTAAAATTGACCATCAGATAAAAGAAAATGGCTACGTCCAATTTGAATATGTTACAGATGATTTAAAAGATATCTTTGCAATAAGTGACTATGTTCTATCGCGTGCAGGGTCTAATGCTATCTTTGAATTTCTTGCACTGCAATTGCCGATGCTGCTAATACCATTATCTCGTCAAGCTAGCAGAGGAGATCAGATCATAAATGCAAAATCCTTTGCCGAGAAACGGTATGCAAGAGTGTTAGAAGAGGAATCGTTGTCAGAAGACACGCTTGTACATGAGCTGGAACAATTAAAGGAATTTGCACCAATTATGATCGATACAATGAAGCAATATAAGAGCGAAGAGGCACGAGATCGCGTTATTGAGATACTTACAGAAGTACAGAATGGAAAATAATCGTAGAGCCACTGTCACAAAGGGATAGTGGCTCTGTATTTTGATCTGTGGCTGTATTTAAATGTTCAAATAGCTCGACCCTATCTAATTGTTCCGTATTCAACGATTTTTACATCGACATTGTAATTAACGTCAATATCTGGGTATTTCTCACGCCATTCATTTTTCTCTAACTCTCCGTTAGCTTTATGCACTCGGTAAATTTCGCCATATCCAAATGGGTCAGCCTTCATTTCCTGTGTTTTCTCTAAAAGCGTTTCATATTTCTTCTTGATCTGTTTTTCGATTTGTTTTTCCAATTTAGCAATGACACCTTTATTTTCTAATTCCAGTTCTAAAGACATCTCCAGCAAATTCATCTGAATGGTAATGTCTGTTTGAAACCGCAACTGGTTTTTATCCAGCAATTGTGTATTGTTTTTTCCTTTAATAATTCTACCATTCAGATGAATTTCTTCCTCCTTTTGACCGGAAAGACTTTTTTGAAAATAAGGTTTAAGGGGTTCTGATTGTACGCTAATATCAAATGGAGCAGAGTGAATGGTCTTTTGAAATAAATTAATTAGCAAGGCATCATGCAACGTCAGCCTGTCGACATAGCTATCATTTTGAAACATAGCTATTCCTGAAAACTTTGGTGTTCCTTCAACTGAGCTGATGATAGGCAGTACGGGGTCCTGCCCCTTTTCAAAATAAGCATGTGTAAAATCATAGAGCTCTGTCTTAGGTATACTATCATCTTGGATCTTTTGATTAATTAGCCCGTTCATAAATAGTCCCACATTTATATTTGTTTCCTCTTGTCCTTTTGTTATTACTTCTTTGGCAGTTGTATCTGTTATTGCTAATAGTACTCTGTCAGATGTTCGAGCATCACGAACTAATGTGTTTAAATAGGGAAAAATCCCCTTTTTAGCTACATCCATTCCATAAAGTTCGAGGCGAATCTGCCCGGGAGTTAGTGAGAAACTCGTTTTCGTATTTGCATCGTATCTTGCTTCTTTAATTGTTTTTCCAGTACCAGAAGCAATTTTAGAAATATCTTTTGTCTGTGTATCAAATTGGAAAATAACCAAGGTAGTATCAATTAAATCTTCACCTGAAAGATCAACACCTCTTGCGTTAATAATAGCTAATCGTTCAATTGGTTTCATTTGCATACATCCTGTTACTAAAAACAGGGAGGCAGCTAAAGAAAAGAGCATTCCTTTATTTAGCATGAGTCAGTCCTCCATTCCGTTTGTTTATTCGTTTTTTTATGATGACAAGAATAAGCAATAGAAATGGATACACATAAACGAGCCAAAAACCAAGTTGTGCAGTAAAGTTAATGATGAACTGTATAAGATAATGCTCTTTTGTAAATATACTGGCAACTGCAAGTATGACTGCTAAGACATAGAGAGAGTATTTTTGTGGGAAATAATATAAGCGCTTAAGCCCATAGGTAATAGCCCAGCAGCAAAGAATCATATTTGGTAAGGTGACCATCATCCATGCAGTTACGACGATATAGTCAAACCGTTCTACAAAAGAGAATGATTGAATTTTGAACAAACCGAGGACAGACCATTCTCTTGCACTGATCTCCTCAGGTGTAAAAAAACCAGTAACAATAACTGTTGCAGCGAGTACTAGTAGGGCAGACCAGAGTGCCCCTAAATATACAGGTAGTTTTACACTTTTCTTATTTATAACAAATGGATAGATTAAAAACAGGAACTCTAGCCCACTGAACGTATAAGCGGTACTCCGTGCACCCTTTAGTAATTCTGTTAAGGAGGATTGAAACATTGGCTGGAAATGAGACCAGTCCATTTCCCAGATTGGTTGTGCTAATAATAGGACAAGCCAATGAGAGAGAATGAAAAAAAGAAAACAAACACCAACAACTACTCGAATACCTCCCATAACACTATAAATAATTAAGGCAATTAATAATAATGCCATCAAAAAATTATTTAACCCTGGAAAAATAAAAATCGTTACTACTTCAATATACGTAATCAAAACAGTGAATAGACATAATCCGAAATATACAACATAAATGGCTCCGAGAAGCTTGCCTATCCATGTGCCAAATAGATCTACTTGGATTCCAAAAATATCTGCATTCTGATACTGCTTTAAAATCAAGAACATAGCTATGAGAAGAAATAGGATATAGATGAATGCAATAATGACAGCCAACCATGAATCCCTACCTGTCTCTGCAAATATAATTCTAGGTACTCCCATAATCCCTACACCAATTTGGATAGAGACAATCATAAAGAATAGGTAGAAGGATCGTAGCTGTAGATTTGGTTTTACAGTTAAATTTACTCTCACGCTTTCACCTACTCATCTATATCTTTTTTGCGCTTCGCTTTTTCTTTACTAAAACGGTATAGATCTTTTAAACGGAATGAAGAAAATCGCTTTGTTTGCATATTATAAGGCAGGCGAAATAAGGTTTTATTTAAGTCCTGCCAATTAAGCGGATACACAGGCGATAAATATGGTCTTCCTAATGATGTTAGTTTTAGTAAATGAATAATCAGAAAGCAGATGCCAAACATGATTCCAATAATACCTAAGACACCTGCAAGAACGATCATGGGAAAGCGCAAAACACGAATTGTCGTTCCCATCAGATAACTTGGAGCTGTAAACGAAGCAAGCGCACTTAGTGTAATAAAGATAATTAGAATGTTACTGGTAAGACCAGCCTGTACAGCAGCTGTTCCAACTACAACACCGCCAACGATACCCATCGTTTGTCCAACTTTTGTCGGTAATCTCGCTCCTGCCTCTCTCAGTAATTCGATGAGTAACTCAAGTAAGAAAGCTTCAAAAATAGGAGGAAAGGGTACGTTTGCCCGGGATTGCCCAAGTGAAATTAATAATGGGATCGGAATAATTTCATAATGATACGTTACTGCTGCTACATAAAAAGGAGTTAATAATACAGAAATAAACATGGCAATAAAACGGAGAATTCGAAAGAAACTACCAATATTCCAACGCATGTAAAGATCCTCCGTTGATTCAAAAAAGCTGAATAAAGTAACTGGTGCAATTATACCAGTTGGACTATTTTCAACGAGAACGCCAACGCGACCTTTGGATATAGAATAAGAAAAGCGGTCAGGTAATTCGGTTTCATAGAATTGTGGGAAGATACTAGCGGACGAATCCTCGATTAATTGAATTAAGACTGAACTATCTTCAATTTCATCAATTTCCAGGTCATTTAATCGCTGACGCATGGTTTGAATATCTGTTTCGTTCGCAATTGATTTTAAGTACGCTAAACGTATTTCCTTTGGTGAACGTTCACCAATAACAATCTTTTCTAAAACTAGATCATTCGATAAAATCCCTTTACGAGTTAAATTCATATTTGTGGCAAGAGATTCAGTAAATGCAACCTGTGGACCAAGTACCACGGATTCAGTTTCAGCCTTAGAAAGTGAGCGCTTTTCTTCTTTTTTCAAGGTATAAGAAATAATGGTGGAGTCTTGTTCAATGTAAATAAATACTTCACCTAATAAGATTCCTTTCAATATATCGTCCAAGTTGTCTACCGTTTTTCCAGAACTTAATGGAATATTATTTAATAAAGCTGTTATGGACCAGCTTTCTTTACGCTCTAAAAGTGGTTTTAGTAAAGAGTTTTCTACTTTATTTGTGTCGATGAGATAGGTGATATAAAATACAGCTATCCGCTGGTTTTGATGATTATAGATCGTATAGTTTAAATCGGAATTATGATCAAATTTTTGCTGAAGTATCGCCTGTAGATCCTCTAATTTGCTCGGGAAAATACTACTTGTCTTTTTCTTCTTAGCTCTTCTCATAATTGCCTCCAAATTGTTCCGTTCCTATAAGCTTAGTATGTCTGAAAAGGAAGGAAATATGATTTGAGATTTAAATTTATCCCACATATAACTGGCAGTAAGCCCCCACTTCAAGTAATAAGGTGAAACCTAATATGTGTGAGTGGGAGATCGACTTTATATTCCGCATCCAACAATTATTTAAAAAAATTGTGAAAAACATATTGACTTAAAATTTTGCTAATACTATAATAATTGAGAATCTAAAAAGAAGGAGGTCACATACCATGCGAATCAATCAGCAACTGACAACAAAAAATTCTATATTCTCTGTGACCTCAAGCGTGAACATGTAAAATTGTTAACTTATGGTTAACGTTAGCATTATTTAATCTTTTGAAAGGTGTCACAGGTGTCTGTGACTCTTTTGTGTTGAAAAGGGAAGTTTTTTAATTACTATTTGCCTTTTTTATGAACGCATACGTCATGGACGTATGTGTTTTTCTTTGGGTTTTGATTCATTTTAGGAGTGATTTTAGAGCTTTTTAACATCCCTATAATAAATCGCGAACTCTTATTAATGGAAAGGCATCTGCACAATGGAAAAGAATGCTTTATCGTTTGCTTGTTATACAGAGAATATAGAGGAAATGAATGTATTATTTTTATAGACCTTATATATAGAGAAAAGAAGGTGTTTATTATGTTTAGTGTTTTTAGAAAATTAAATTGGTTTTTTAAACATTATTGGAAGCGATATGTATTTGCAATTATTGCTTTAATTATTGCTAGTGCTATTGGTTTAATCCCACCTAAGATAGCGGGGTATACGATTGATCATATTCAATTTGAAACACTTACCTTACAATTGCTAACTGCAATCATCGTGGGATACTTATTGCTAATCGTCATTCATTACGCCATTTCTTACCTATGGGATTATACTTTATTTAGTGGTGCCGTTATTTTAGAAAAATGGATGAGGAGCAATTTAATGCAGCATTTCTTAGCCATGACACCATCGTTTTTTGGGAGATATCGTACAGGAGACTTAATGGCTAGAAGCACAAATGATCTTAAAGCGATAAGCTTAACTGCTGGGTTCGGTGTGTTGACGCTTGTTGATTCAAGTATATTCATGTTAATGATAATAGCTATGATGGGATTCACGATTAGCTGGAAATTAACCATTGCTTCCTTAATTCCATTGCCAATTATGGCGATTGTCATGAACAAATATGGTGCCGCTATTCATGCTCGATTTACAAAAGCGCAAGAAGCCTTTGGTGAAATGAACAATGACGTGTTAGAGTCGATTCGCGGTGTCAGGGTACTTCGAGCATTTGTACAAGAAAAGCAAGATGCACAGCGGTTTCAAGCCATGACAACAGATGTTTATGAAAAAAATATAGAAGTTGCCAAGATAGATGCGTTATTTGAACCAACGATGAAAATTTTAGTCGGCCTATCTTATACGATTGGACTTGGATACGGAGCGTTTCTCGTATTTGAAAATATTCTTACGCTCGGTGACTTAGTTACATTTAATGTTTATTTAGGAATGTTAATTTGGCCAATGTTTGCTGTCGGAGAGCTAATTAATGTTTTACAGCGAGGGAATGCATCTTTGGATCGTGTAAATCACACACTTAATTACCAAGCAGATGTGAAAGATCCGACGAAGCCTGTTCATGTATCAGAAGTAACTTCCATTGATTTTTCATCTGTTTCGTTTTCCTATCCAGATACGGAAATGGAGCAACTAAAAGACGTTTCATTACACGTGCAAAGAGGAGAAACAATCGGTATTGTTGGTAAGACAGGGGCAGGTAAAACGACTATTTTTAAACTGCTCTTACGGCAATATCCTGATATGAAAGGAAAAATAACTGTTTCTGGGGAAGATTTACAACATCTTTCGCTTGAGCAAATACGTTCTTGGATTGGTTATGTCCCACAGGACCAAATGATGTTTTCAAAAACAATTCGAGAGAACATAAAGTTTGGGAAGGAAGATGCAACTGACGAGGAGATATTTCGAGTCATGCAACTTGCCCATTTTCTTGACGATATGAAACAACTACCAAATGGGTTAGATACACAGGTTGGAGAAAGTGGTGTTACATTATCTGGAGGACAAAAACAAAGAGTGGCACTAGCGCGTGCATTTATTAAAGATCCAGAGATATTAATTTTAGATGATTCATTGTCTGCTGTAGATGGAAAAACAGAAGCTAGAATCATTGATCATTTACGTAAAGAACGAAAAAATAAGACGACATTTATTGCAGCACATCGTCTATCTGCTGTTACGCATGCCGACCATATTATCGTGTTAGAAGATGGAGTGATTATAGAGCAAGGAAACCATGAGCAATTAGTAAAACAGCAAGGATGGTACCAAGAACAATATAATCAACAACAGCTAGAAGATAAGGAGGTAACTGGCTAATGACTACTGAAAGAAGACTTTTTTCTTATGCACTTCGCTTTAAGAAGGGTATCATTATTGGCTTAATTTGTTTAGTTATTGCCGTATCTTTAGAATTAGCTGGTCCTTTAATCGCGAAAAAAGTAATTGATGATCATATACTTGGCGTAGAAGGGAACTGGCAGCAGGTCATTTTAAAGGACGATACGGATACGGTTGAATATGAGGATAAGTTCTATAAACGAGCAGACCGCTTGGAGAACGAAGATGAAGTAGTGGGTGATACTGCTACCATCATAGGAATTGGTTCTACGTATTACTTTGTTCATGAAGAAGTTCCGTTACAAGGAAAACGATCTGTTGATGAAGGAACGATAACGATTACTACATCAACAGAAAAGATTGAAGTAACTGGAGAAAAACTGTCATTATCAGAGATTTATCCATTCTTTAAACCAGAGCGAAAACCGATATTATTATTACTATGTCTATATATGATACTGCTTATCATTGCTGGATTTTTTCAGTTTTATCAGACCTTTCTATTACAGCAAGCTTCTAATAAAATAGTAAAACAAATGCGAAACGACTTATTTGCTCATACGCAGCGTATACCAATTAATTACTATGTGGATCAACCAGCTGGTAAAATAGTAGCAAGAATAACCAATGATACGGAAGCGATACGAGATCTTTACGAGCGGGTTTTATCAATTGTTGTAACAAGTGTCATCTATATGGCTGGTATTTTTGTAGCACTATTTATTTTGGACGTAAAGCTTGCTGCTCTATGTCTGTTAATTATTCCATTAATTATTGGTTGGATGAAGGTATATAAGTACTTTGGTACGAAATATAATACTGTTATTCGTTCAACTATTAGTGAAATCAATGGGAATATTAATGAAGCAATTCAAGGCATGCCCATTATCCAAGCATTTCGCAGAGAAAAGAAAACAAAGGAGGACTTCGAGGTATTAAATGAGCGCCATTTTACTTACCAACGAAAGCTGGTAAAACTGAGTGCACTAACCTCTTATAATCTAGTTACTGTTTTTCGAAATCTTGCTTTTGTAGCATTTATTTGGTATTTTGGGTCATTTTCTTTAGAGCCTACTAGTGTTATATCTATTGGCCTACTCTATGCATTTGTCGATTATCTAAACCGGCTTTTTGAACCCGTTACGGATATCGTTAATCAGCTTCCTTTAATTGAGCAAGCCAGAGTGGCAGGAAATCGAGTGTTTGAATTAATGGACTATGATGGAGAGGAAGTAATGGATGACCAAGTAAAACGATATCGTGGTAATGTAGAATTTGATCATGTTTCATTTGCTTATAATGATGATGACTATATATTAAAGGATTTATCCTTTAAAATTAAAGCAGGTCAGACTGCTGCGTTTGTAGGTCATACCGGTTCTGGTAAAAGTTCAATTATGAATTTACTATTCCGTTTCTATGATCCGCAAAAAGGAAAGATTACAATTGATGGAATCTCTACAAAAGAATGGTCTCGCCAGCAAGTTCGTAGTCATATGGGTATCGTCCTACAGGATCCATTTTTATTTTCTGGTACTATTTTGTCTAATGTAACGATGAATGACCCTAATATAACTACTGATGCAGCAATTCAGGCATTAAAAGCAGTTGGGGCGGATCGTTTTATAGAAAAATTACCGAGGAAATATGAGGAAAAGGTAACAGAAGGAGGAACAACTTTTTCATTGGGGGAAAGACAATTAATATCATTTGCACGTGCATTGGCTTTCGATCCAGCTATACTGATTCTTGATGAGGCGACAGCTAATATTGATACTGAAACAGAAACAATGATTCAAGAGGCGCTAGAAGTTTTGAAATCAGGAAGAACAACCTTAGTTATTGCGCATCGTTTGTCAACGATTCAACAAGCTGATACCATATTTGTACTTGATCGTGGTACGATAAAAGAGCATGGTAATCATGAACAATTAATGATAGAGCAGGGTTATTACTATCAAATGTATCAAATGCAGCAAGGGAACAAAGCAAAGTCTGTTGTTTCATAAATATCGTAACGATGAGGTGGATTATGGATCAGAAGGATAAACATCAGCAGGATATTATCGATGAAGATCTATATGAAGAAATTGATGATGAAGAGCTTTTTGATTTAGTTGAAGAACAACGACAAAAGGTTTTGGCCAGGGAAAAAGAAGCAAAGGAGCAATTGGAACCAAAACGTCCATTTCCAAAGTGGGCGTTTTGGCTAATTGCAGTTGTGCTTCTTTTTAATGTTATTGCTTTAATACCACGCACATTTTCCATACCCGCAATAGAGTTTTTAAAGACATCCGCACGGTTATCACTTCAAGAAGAAATTCAATTGTATAAAGAAGCAGTTGTTACAATAGAAACAGAAGATTCAAAAGGTACAGGTTTTGCAGTTTCAGCTGATGGAACCATTTTGACAAACTATCATGTGGTTGAAGGAGAAGAAAATGTAACTGTGGTATTTCCTGAGCTTGGTTTATTTAATGCAACCGTAGAAACAACGCATCCATCTATTGATTTAGCAATTTTAAATGCGGATGCCGAAAACGTACCTTATTTAAATTTAGCCAAACGAGCTTCCGTGCAGAAAGACGAACAAGTTCAGTTTATAGGAAACCCATTACGATTTAACGGGATAGCAAATGAAGGGAAAATTATCGGCTATACTAAATTAACCTCATGGGAAGAAAAAGTCATTATGATTGAAGCTCCCGTATACAGAGGTAATAGTGGTAGTCCTGTAATAAATAGGGAAGGAAAGGTAGTTGGGATTATTTTTGCTACTTTGGACCATGATTCATACGGTAAGGTTGGTTTATTTTATCCTATTGACTATTATTATCAATATCAATAATACGGTTGGTTTATTAATTTTTATAAAGGGTAATACATTTGTAAACGTCTAAGGAGGCGATTACAATGTTTTTAACATCTGAATTAAAGAATTATAAAATTCATGCTTCAGATGGAGTGATGGGAAAGGTTAAGGATCTTTACTTTGATGATAATAAATGGGCCATTCGTTATGCAGTTGTAGATACACGAAAGTGGTTGCCAGGCAGACGTGTGCTTATGTCACCAGCGTCCTTTCGAGCTCTAAATGAACGAGAAAAACATGTAGAAGTAAAGCATGATAAAGAAGTAATTCGAAATAGTCCAACCATACCTGAAGAAAATGCAGTTACTAAGGATGATGAAAATTCGCTGATTAGTTACTATGGATGGGCAAGATACTGGGCAGGTAGTATGATTTGGGGAGTAGTAGATCAACCAATGACCTTCCCGCGATCAACAAATGATAGTTCAGATAACTATGAGAATCATGTGAGTGACTGGCAAACTTATAATCTTCGAAGTGAAGATGAAACCATTGGTTTTAAGGTTCATGCAAATGACGGTAAGATTGGTCATATTGCTGATTTAATTGTTGATACTAATTATTGGAAGGTAAGCTATGTAATTGTACAAAATAGTGAGAAATTCACAGAAGAAGCTTATTTTATTTTTCCAATTGAGAAAATTCAACAGGTGGACTGGTTTGAAAAAGACATGTATTTAAATACCTCTCTTTCAGATGTAAAATTAAAAAAAGAATATTATACGAAAACGTCCATATTAGAAAGCTTTGAAATAATACAAAATTGAATATTGCTTCCTTCAGAGGAGTGAAAAAGCACTTTCAAATAACTCTGCTCTCTTTTAACACAACTGGAGTACACTCTCCTTCCCTGGGAAATGTTTATTTTCCCTGCAAGCAAAGAAGCTCCATTCCGAGATTTGTACTGTTTCTCTTTTATAACTGTAGTCTCGTATATTTCAGTTGCTGAATGTAAACGAAATGATGATACACCACCTTCAGTTTGTAGAAAACGCCTAGTTTTTTCTTGGGCAATTTGTGAATAATTTCACGACGAACGTTAGAGCCTCCTTGCGAAATGTATGTTGCTTGGAGGCCTGTCTGGTCTAGTTTTTGCTTTTATTGCTATAGCGAAGTTATGATGGTTATTATTGTCTCTACATAAAAATAACTGCCGAGAAAAAATTCCTCAGCAGTTATAGAAAATAAAGTCTATATAGATTATTTGTGTTCATGAAATGATAATTGGCTAGTATTTTGATTGGTTGGATCTTTCCTCTATTTCCTTTCTATTTATGTGGATGGTGGGAGATTTAAAATCTCTAGATGCTTGCATATCGTAGTTAGAAGCTTTCATAAATGACCATGCTAACAGAAACATAATCAAAATAAGTGGGAATCCAGCAACAATACTTGCTGTTTGTAATGCTTTTAAATCACCAATAAACATTAATACGAGAGGTAATAGACAAAGGGTGAACGCCCAAAATAATCTGTTCCAACGTAAAGGCTCTCCTTTAATTCGCTTCTGAACAACTGCTGCCAAAATATAGGAAGAAGAATCAAAGGTTGTCGATAGAAAAATGACGGCAAGAATAGTGAATAAACCTACAATCATATCAGCCATTGGTAATTGATGAAGAATGGCAATAATTGCAGCAGGTGCACCATTATCATTCATAAAGCCAATGACATCAAACGATCCCGATAATTGTAAATAGAGACCAAAGTTTCCAAGAATACCAAAGAAGAGAATACAACCAAATGTTCCATAAATCATTGTACCGAGAATCATTTCTCTAATCGTTCTCCCTCGAGAGATGCGAGCAACAAATAGACCTACAAATGGTGCATAAACAACCCACCATGCCCAATAAAACACGGTCCAAGATTCAGGGAAGCCTGTTTCTGTAAAACCACCAAAATTTCGAAATGGTTCTAGCCATGTTGCCATTCGGAAGAAGTTATCTGCAAGAATTCCGAGGCTTGAGAAAGTTGTTTCACTAATAAAAAGGGTTGGTCCGAATATAAAAACAAAAGCCATTAAGATAATAGTTAGCCAAATATTGATATCACTTAATATTTTTATTCCTCGACGTAATCCAGAATAAGCGCTAATTGCAAAGATTAAAGTACATAGTAACATAATCCCTGCTTTTAAACCTAATGTCACCGGGATCCCTGTTAGATCATGGATACCTTCAGCGATCATCGGTGTTCCTAACGCTAATGTTGTGCCAGCACCTCCCATTAACCCAAACATGAATAATATGTCAATGATTACTCCTACTGGTCCATCAACAAGATTACCAAGTATTGGTCTAACAGCTTCACTAATTTTTAAGACTGGCTTTTTACGTACATAATAGAAGTAAGCGATTGGCAATGCAGGTAATGTATAGATAGCCCATGCAATCGGACCCCAATGAAAAATACCGTATGAAGATGCCCACTGGATTGCTTCTTTTGACTTTGCTTCCACTCCAAACGGTGGTCCTTGATAATAGTATGCCCACTCGATCATACCCCAGTAAAGGATACTGGATCCGATACCAGCTGCAAATAACATGGCAGCCCAAGAAAAGGTATTAAATTCCTTTTTCTCTTCTTTATTTCCTAACTTAATTCTACCATTCTTACTGAAGGCCACAAATAATAAAAAGATAAATGATGCCAAACCTAACAGTAAATAAAGGATACCAAAATTACCTGTCATAAATGTGTTCGCTTCATTTATAACTTCAGCTCCAGCCTCAGGGAAAATAATAAGTGGAAGTGATACTCCTAATAATATGACAAGTGCCCCTAAAAACGTTGGCCAATCAATTAATTTAAAATTCATATAAGAATCAAAACCTTTCTTTATTATAATGCTTTTTCCGATTTTAAGGACTTATTAATCGTAGCAAACAGGGGAAGAGCAAACAAACGGCAAATAATACGTAAACTTTATAAAATTTATTATTTATAAAGTTTATATAATGTCAGCTTCAATATTCTCTTATATACTCCATAATGCTACAAAAAATCTTGGTTTCGAAATTTCTTCTGCCATGATACAGTTTCCTAAGATTAAAAAAGGATGGTTAATATGTCGTCACAATCAAATAAAGGAATAGTAGAAATTCAATCACACTTTGTGGAAAAGATTGCAGATAATATGCAATCTTTTGGAGTGTCTACAACAGTTGGACGTGTCTTAGGAATTATTTATATGCAGGGCAAGCCAATGACCTTGGATGAACTCTCTGCGGAAACAGGTATGAGCAAGACAAGAATGAGCCAGGTTGTCCGTGAAATGATTGACTTAAATATCGCAGAACGTGCTTTTAAAAAAGGCGTTCGAAAAGATTTGTATCAGGTTGAGCAAGACTATTATCAAACTTTCACGTCACTGTTTACTTCAACGTGGCATAATGCAATCAATAAACATATCCATTTTGAACAAAAGTTAAAAGAAAAGTTGCATGATCTAAATCATGTAGAAAAGCTACCTGATACAAATGAGCAGTTAATAACTGAAATTACAATTGAGTTAAAAGCGTGGATGGATTATTATGACTGGATCAAACGATTAATTTCTTTCTTTGAGAGTGGCGAAATATTTCAACATGTTCCCAAAAAACAAGCAGGGGGTAATAAATATGAATAGAAAAGTAATTCTATCTTGTGCAGTAACCGGAGCAGGAGAGACTGCAGAAAAAAGTCCGCACGTTCCTGTGACACCGAAGGAAATTGCTGATTCAGCGATTAAAGCGGCAAAAGCAGGTGCAACCATTGCACATATACATGTGCGTGACCCAAAATCTGGTAAATTAAGTCACGATGTTCAATTATTCCAAGAAGTAGTTGAACGAATCCGTGAGTCTGATACAGATGTTGTTCTAAATCTTACAGCTGGTGGAGGTGGTGATTGGCTACCAAGTGAAGCAGACCCGACAAAAGGTGGGAAAGGTACAGATATTCAAACGCCTGAGGAACGACATGAGCCAGTTGGATTATTACTTCCTGAGATCTGTACATTGGATTGTGGCAGTGTTAATTTTGGTGATCAAATCTATATTAGTCCTGCTACTTGGCTACGTAAACAAGCTAAGTTAATAAAAGAGAGCGGGGTTAAACCTGAGCTTGAATGCTTTGATACGGGACATATTCGCTTTGCTAATCAATTACTACAAGAGGGACTTATTGATGGTGATCCGATGTATCAATTTTGTTTGGGAATTCCTTGGGGAGCAGACGCAGACGCAGAAACTTTAGCATATATGAAAAATCGTTTACCTGAAAATGCAAAATGGGCTGCGTTTGGTATTGGCAAAATGCAATTGCCAATGGTCACTGAATCTGTTGTTCAGGGAGGAAATGCACGAGTAGGTTTAGAAGATAATTTATACTTGAAAAAAGGAAAGTTAGCAACGAATGAACAACTTGTCGACAAGGCTGTTGAAAAAATCCAAGGATTGGGACATGATGTAATGAATCCGCAAGAAGCACGAGAATATTTAAAACTAAGAAACCCATACAGTAAAGGGGAATAAATCAGCATGACAATAGAAGCTTTAGAATCAACAAAAAAAATCAAAAATATCACCGTGGTTGGAACTGGTGTTATTGGTAATGGATGGATCACGAGATTTTTAGCAAATGGATATCGAGTTACAGCAAGTGATCCAGATCCAGCAGCAGAAAAACGGACAAGGGATGCGGTGAATAGAGCTTGGCCGGCAATGAAGGAAACAGGATTAGCTCCAGGGGCATCACTCTCTAATTTATCATTCGAGAAGGATCTACAAAAAGCGGTATCAACTGCAGACTATGTACAAGAAAATGTTCCAGAGCGTGAAGCATTAAAACGTAAGGTAATTACAGAAATAGATCAGCATGCTTCAGAAGCTACTATAATTGCTTCAAGTACTTCAGGTATTCTACCAAGTACATTACAGGCAGATTGTTTGTATCATCCTGAAAGAGTGATAGTTGCACATCCGTTTCATCCTGTATATTTAATGCCTTTAGTTGAAATAGTGGGTGGTAATAAAACAGTTGGATCTACTATTGAAAAAGCAAGAAGCTTCTATGACCAAATGAGTATGAAGCCACTTGTCATTAAGAAAGAAATTGAAGGACATGTCGCAGATCGATTAATGGAAGCAATTTGGAGAGAAGCTTTGCATATCGTAAATGACGGTATAGCAACGACTGATGAGGTCGACGCTTCTATTGTATATGGACCTGGTTTACGCTGGGCATTAATGGGACCATTCATGACCTTGCATATGGGTGGGGGAAAAGAAGGCATGAAGCATCTTCTTGAACAGTTTGGTCCAGCATTAAAGCTACCATGGACCAAGCTTGTAGCGCCAGAGTTAACGGATGAGCTTACAGAGAAAGTAATAACTGGCTGTGAAAGCCAAACCGCTGGGACCACAATGGAAGAATTAGAAGAACGTAGAGATCAATTTTTAATAGAATTACAGGAGTTATTAAAGAAATACTGGCCTGCTGCTACAATTAATGGCGACATATAGAAATGAGGGAATGTTAATGCCAAGCTCGATTATTTTACAAGATAGTGTTCGAGAAGAATGGATTGATTATAATGGCCATATGAATGATGCAGAATATGTTCGAGTTTTTAGCCGAGCTGTGGATAAACTTATGTATACTATAGGTCTGACGGAAGAAGTACGTAATCAAGAAAATTATACATTATTCACATTAGAGACACATGTTTGTTATTTGGCGGAAATGAATGTTGCTGAGCCAATAGAAGTATCGTTTCAGATGTTGGATTATGATAATAAGCGTGTACATGCTTTCTTCGAATTATATGGTGAAGACGGAAAAAGAGCTGCGACAAGTGAGCAGTTACTGATGGGGATTGACCATTCAACTGGGAAGTCTGCACCGTTTCCAACAGCTATCCTTTCGAATGTTGATGAAATCGCAGATAGTTGTATGCCTGAAGAAAAACCAAAGGAAGCAGGACGCGTTATCGGTATTCGAAGAAAAAAATAAAAGGTGGAAGCAAGAAAAACCTCTGGTGAGTTGAGGCCACTGAAAAAGTCCAAAGAGATATGATTTCCATGTTATTATGGGATTCATATCTTTTTTTAGTTA
>NZ_BAAACY010000125.1:0-23166 GCF_039521925.1 Virgibacillus salarius
TAAAAAAACTTAAAAATCATCAAGGAACAACTCTATGCATTTTTAAAAACAGCAATTATGAAATTGATTCTATTGTAAATAAAATAACTATACTTTCCTCAGAACCCTAAGGAGGAAAGTTTTATGAATCTTAATCAAATGAATATTGACTTGTTTCGAATGGTGAATAATCTAGGTAAGGAGTTTTCCATACTAAATCCAATTATGACGTTCATTGCTGAATATATGATATTTTTTTTAGTTCTAGGCATCGTCATTTTCTGGTTTAGAAGACAAAAAAACAATCAGCTTATGATTATTTGCGGCTCCATTACGTTTGTGTTAGCAGAAATAGTCGGAAAATTTGTAGGGAAATTCCATTCTAATCATCAACCTTTTGCTGAACTTGCTAATGTCCATAAGCTTGTAGAACATACGGTAGATAATTCTTTTCCAAGTGATCATACGATATTCTTCTTTTCTTTTTGTATGACTTTCTGGCTTTTCAAAAAGCAAGCGAAGGTGTTTTGGATGATGTTAGCCTTGATTTTAGGACTATCACGAATTTGGGTAGGTGTACATTATCCAGCAGATGTCTTTGTAGGAGCCATAATTAGTATTCTAGTTGCAATACTTGTGTATCAAATAGTACCGAAGCTTACTATTATAAGGAAATTGTTAGTTATTTACGAAAAAGGAGAGCGATTAATACTGCCAGCAAAAATGAAATCTAAAGAGCATTAACATATAAAAGGATAATAAAAATAAGCGATACTCCTCTTTCTTAACGTTTTTAATTTATACATAGAAATATAAGAAACAGAAGCTTACTCTCTTTATTGTGTCAGAGTTACAAGCTTCTGTTTTTCATTACTGTTTATTCTTCATATAACTGGCAGCAAGACCCCCACTTCAAGCAATAAAGTGAAAAATATTGGTAATCGATGGATCCACTTCCATTAAATGCAAAATTTTTTAAGTTATATCCTTGTGGTACTAACAACTCAGTAGTGAAAAGAAAGTACCCCCACTGATTGAAGTTTCACCTTCTAAGAAGTTTGGTACATATTATCAGAATAACTAAATAGATCTATTGCTAGTTAACCGAGAAATTATGGAGTTTGCAAATCCCCTAAGATAAGGGTATTCATTAATAACACAGGCTGGTATAGAAAAAGTTTGAGCTTTATCCCTATTACCAGATGATAGAATCTAGTAATTTTTACATCTATAGACTTAAAAAGCCGATTTTCCTTACTACATTGATTACGTAATTTCTCCCCCTTGCCATTAACCTCATCAAGAATATAACTGGCTTGTTTGTACAAAACCAGCACAAAAGTTCTTTCTTCTATCATCCTGCTGATTCTTAAGAATTACTATTAGGAATATATACTATTGACATTTAAAAACTAAAGATATATAGTATAAATATATGCGATATGTGATCTACGTCTTAATTGACAGAAAATTACGTTAAACAAGAAAATTCCTTAGCACTTTAATAATCTACTATATGTCAACATAGCTTTCTAACTGACTATATTGACATATGTGAGATGTATGTAACGTAATTATTTTGGTTTTACCTTATTCATTCAAAAGGCTTCTAATATAACAACGCCTGCAATAATGAATAATAGACCTCTTAATTTACGAAAAGAAAATTCTTCTTTGTATACGATTATATTAAATAAATTATTAAAGACAATAGACAGTCCTGACCATATCGCAAAAGCTATACCCATATTCATGTATTTTATAGCAATGGATAATAGCGTTATAGCTGCCATAAACGAAACTAATGCTGACAATATGTACCTTATTTTTGTCATACCATCTGTTTTTTTGACAAATATATGGCCAACAACAGCACAAATGGTTGATATCATTAAGAGAGATATTCCCATTTCTGCACCACTCCTTTTTGTTTAGGGTTTTTACTAAGGTTAACTACACCTATTAGGATCAAAATAATACCTATTAATTTAAGTGTGGAAATTTTTTCATCAAATGCAAAAAAACCTACTAAAAGGATTATAATCGTCCCAAGTCCAGCAAACAATGCCCCAACTACTCCTACTTCTTTTCCTCTAGTATTCCACATATATAATAAAATAGAGGATAAATAAAAAGTAATCGCAATGATCGTTGGGATAAGCTTGGTTAGTCCGTAGGAATAATTTAAAAAAATTACACCGATTACCTCAAAAATAACAGCTAGTCCTAAACCTATCCAAAATCTCAAATAATTACCCCCTTTATATAAAAATATATACATCTTCCAATATAACAATAGATTTAATGAATATCAATAAACGAATAAAATGTCGGAATAGTAAGCATTACATGAAGATATTTACATCATGAATTCTATCATACGCAAAAAAACCGTAAATGAAAGATATTTACGGTTTTTACTATTCGCTACCAAATATCGTATTTTGATTTTCATTGCCTATCGTATCCAGCATTATCACAGGCAGTAACATTCCCACTTCAAGGAAAGCCAATATTAGTAAGTGAGGGATCGACTGCCAGTAATTGTCCGATTGGTATAAGGCCATTAGGTCATACCCTTGTGGTAGGAACAATCAGTGGGGAATAAACAGAATCCCCACTGATGATAGTTTCATTTTATTTTTTTACATATAGATCAATTTGTGTAACTTGTCTTTAGATCATTTTAGTGAGCAAATCAAATTTACTTGTCAAACTACTTAGCTCCCATCAACATACCTGTGTATATTTAATAGAATGGAACTCACAGTTTTTCTTTCGCATCTTCTGGTATAGTATCATATGGAACTTCCTCCCATTCCTTTACATAACTACGTTTAGTTGTTAAGCGAATATAAGCTCCCTCCCGTAGTTTTTTACTAGCCGAAAATGTTACAGTTCGTACATCACCAGATTTTTCATACCCCGATAATGTATATTCATATCTTGGTCCTTCCACCTCTTTAGCAGTACCGTCAATTTTTACGTAAACACTCGTTTTAGGAATAAGAGGATTAAGCATATCTGCCACTTCATTTTTTACTAACGCAGTAAAGGCAAACAGAGCTATAACTATAATGGCTAGCAAAATGAATAGTATCCTCAACATATTCTTCATCTACTTTAATATCATATTTATTCATAGCGTAAAAGATCAGATAGCTACTAGCCATAGAATTACCTTTCATCTTGATGACATTATTGTAAGAATGAATGATCTACTGTCAATATTCACTCGAAATAGAACGCTTATGCTTTCCTCTAAGCTCTTGTCTGTTATAGTTAGTATTTTATCCTGCATATAACTGGCAGTAACACCCCAACTGATTGAAGTTGCAATTTATCAGTATTTTGCTTTTAGCTTTCACTTTTGCTCAAGCGTACTCTTCATTGGAAAAATTGACATTTCATTCATACATGTTAAAATATTGTTAACCTGTTAACAAAAATAAAGGAGGTACATATGAAAACTTCTGAGATAGAAAAAGCAATTGCTGCAATTGAAAATTTTATTGTACAACGTGAGAAAAAATTAAAGAGCTCTAACTATACTTCTTACAAAAATTCAATCGATGGAAATAAATGGACCTTAACACAAATGCATATTGTCTCTTTGATTAAGAATAATCCAACACGGGTTAACAATGCATTTTTAGCAAAAAGCTTAGGGATTTCTAGACCAGCTGTTTCTAAAGCGATTCACACCTTAATTGAGAAAAATATGATCATTGCAGAGAAGAAAATATCTAATCAGAAAGCCATTTATTACGCTTTAACTGATTCAGGACACAAGTTATCGATCATCCATGACAAACTACATCAAACAGCTAAAGAGCGGTATTCTAAATTACTTGATCAATTTTCTGAATCTGAATTAAAAGTTATCATAAGATTTTTGGACGCTTGGTCTGGTCAAATTATCCAAGGAGGAAAAGATGATGAATAAAAAACAAGCATATCAATTTTTTACGGAAGTTTATCAGGAAATTATTGTGAACTTAAATATTAATCAAATTCCTGAATATTTTAGTGAACAATACATTCAAGTAACCGATGGAGTGCGTACAAATATGATTGATTTCACAAATCATATCGTCACATTAAAAGAGCATGTAGCATCCATGTCAGTTTCTCCTTTTGATGATTTTTTGTTTGACGAAGCCAAACAAACAGTAACTCTCAGATATATTGTTCATGTAAATAAGAAAAACGGAGAAACGGGCGATGTTGAAGTAATAGCGATTTTTGAATTAGCTAACAATAAAATCATACGTTGTAACGAAATGACTTGTCCTTTGAGCAACAATAAAGAACTTGAGAATATTGGAACTATAAATACTAATTAACGTTAATTTATTTTTCATACCGTTCAGAAAAGCCCCGTCCATTATTGAGACGGGGCTTTTCTAAACTAAAGTAAACGTAATTCATCATTATACATTTGCTAAAATCATACTTTTTTAGTGAATGTCGAAAACGATAATCAACTAGCATAATAACAGCATCCTATATTCACAATTGGGATTTTGTTGCAATAATGGTTGCAATATCAAGAATGGCATTCCTAGCTGCTAGACTAATACCAGTGAGTTGAAAAAAACCATGATTTACTCCAACGTAACGTTTACAATGCGAATCTACATTTGCTTGTAATAACCTTCTATATAAATTCTCACCTTCATCAACAAGTGGATCAAATTCAGCAGTAAGTATATAGGTTTCTGGTAGTCCTGATAAGTCTTTTCGATTTAGAGGAGTAGCTTCTGGGTGCTCCGGAGATATACCTGATAAGTAAGCTTCAAAGCCACTTAACAAAGCATCCCGTGTAATAATATAGTCATCCCCATACTTTTTATAACTTTCACTTGAACCATACGCGTCTAGCATAGGGTATATAAGAATTTGTCTCTTCGGCTTCCATTCAGCTTGTCTTTTTAGTCTTAAACAGGTAATAAGAGCAAGATGCCCACCTGCGCTATCTCCTGCAATCGTAATATTGCAAGGGTCACCGCCCCATGTCTTAGCATTCTGATAAACGAAATGCGCAGCTTTTTCAGCATCATCATGCGCTGATGGATAGACATGTTCTGGTGCAAGTCGGTAATCAACTGCAATAATGATAGCCCCTCCCTTATTCGACAACATTCGCAATTGCCGATCATGTGTTTCAAAATTACCACTCACAAAACAACCTCCATGATAATAAATGACTATTGGTAGATTATTTTGATCAGATGGTTTGTATATACGAATCATTAAGTTATCCACTTTCTGCTCAAAAATATCCATAACAGGCATGGCATCTCCGGCTAATGGAACTGTGTCTAAGTACCCTTGCCGTCGTTCATCAATACTTTGATTCCGTACAGATGGACGACCATTTTCAATAAACGCTGCAACTAAATTACGAATACCTGGTTCTAAGCCACTCAAATTAATCATAATACCTTCTCACTCCACAATAATTCTTTATTGTATATATATTACGGCTAAAAAAATCTATAAAATGACATCTAATTGAGATGCCTACGTTCCCCTTTCCCCTCTACCTCTAAAACATATTATTCATCATAAAAATCATTTACTAATTAATTTAATTGTCAATATATAAAAGTACCATATTTTAGGAAAACACTTCTGCTTGAAAATGCGTCCTACTTTGGTTCCCTCATAGGTGTATTTGGTCCTGCTAATCTCCTCGTTTAGTCTCGGCTTGAACTTCAGCTTATTATATCGTTTTAATCACGGTATGCTTGCGAGCCGATGGTGACTTTTCATAGGACGATTCGTGAAATCGCTTAGTTTCTGGGAGCTGGACACGGCTAAACACCCCATATCTATCCACAGGGGAAAATCTTATATTTCCCTTAATTTCCTAGACTATGAAAAAGAGTTTACAATTAGTTGGTTGCGTTACGTTCATCTCTGGCATAGAGTTATTCGGTCTAATGCATTTGTCTATTGCGATATATATGTAATATGGAAGATTAGAGTTTTTGAATTGGTAGTTTTGCTTCAGTTTTAAATGAAATCTCTGGATGGCTTCCCTATATATTAAGTATCCCTTTGCTTTTAATAGGTGTCACAATTCTAATGTATGACTTAGTGCAAGCAAAGCAACATGAAAATCATAAACTATCAAACCCACAGGAATGATAGTACCATTAAGTTTTAAACATGGTCAACAAGAAGGGTTAAATTCACCACAAACCATAAAACAAAATATGACGGATGTCAGTAAAGATTCGCTTATCGCAGCTAAAAATAACTGAATAAAAAACCTTGAAGAAGAAAATAAATGCCTCAAGGATGAATTATTGAAATTACGTGGTATGGTTTACGATCAATTTTAAGAAATACAATAGCCAAATTCCCTTTTGTTTCTAGCGGAGAATTTGGCTATTGATGTTCTACAATCGCGCCCGATTGCTGATCTTTTCATTTATTGATAAATAGCTCATCTACTGTTGTTTCCAAGACATTGGCTATGTTAAACGCTAATTGTAAAGTAGGGTCATATTTATCGTTTTCAATCGCATTTATTGTTTGTCTGGATACCTTACAGAGTTTGGCCAGTTCTTCTTGAGATATTTTAACTGATCGTCTTAATTTCTTAATATGGTTTTTCATTCTAATCACCGTATTTCTTTTTAAAAAACAGTAATGAGATTAAATATACGATTGAAGTTGTTACAAGAAAGGTAAATGGATTTATTCCTTCATAAGAACCATTACCCCAGAAAACTATATAAACTTTTCTAGCCATTTCAATTAAAGCGTATCCGATAACAATTGCAAATGTGTAGGACTGGGCTTTCATTTTAATAAGATCTTTTCTCTCATCGCCCAATCGTGGTAAGGATACAAGAGTAGAGATGATCAGGATTGCACTAATCCCTAACATGCCGAAAAACAAAGCTAAAAATATCCAATCCATATTTTTTCTCCTCATCAAAAATGTCAAAAGTATTTTACAATCATCATTGTATCACTTACGGTGAAAATGTCAAATTCTTTTTACATATTATTTTTGAAAAGGAGTCTCCCCTACTCCACATAGGTGCATCATATTGAACACAAATGAACTACAAATAATATTTAAAAATGTTCATTTCTCTGCAAAATGAACATTTGGCTGTCATTTTTGAATCAACTGGGCACTATCACGAACCTGTGCCTCAGTTTCTTGAGGATTATGATATAATCTATTATGTCATCAATCCAGTCATTTCCTATGAAGCTCGAAAAAAAGCCTGCGTAAGGTGAAAACGGACAAAATCGATGCCTTCCATCTAGGGGAGTTGTAGATCTGGAAATGTTTCAGAGGAAAACCGAACAATACCTGAATCTGAGACAATTAACCAGACAACACAGCGCTTTAAGGGACAGCTACGTTGAAATCAAACTCAGTTTCAGGCTGCTCTGGATCAGATTTTCCCGGAATTTCATAGCGTTTTTAGTGAACTTTGCGGCAAATTGTCCCTGAACTCCTTACTGCATTATCCGACTTCCGCGGATATTCAAAAAGTCTCTCAACAGGCATTGGTCATGGAGATACCGTCAGCTCGGATCAAGACGTTCCGACGCATGGTTTTTCCATAAAGCAGCTCAATTAAAGGATGCGACTGCCCGCAATCCTTTTCAAGTTCCGATCTGCCGAGGCCATGTCTTTAGTCTACAGATGTACATCCAGAAGCTTTTTCAATACCAGGAGCATTTATCCAAATTACGAAAGGAAATGAAATGCCTTGGCCAAGACCTTTGACGATTATGAATTGGCTCAATCCGTTCCCGGAGTCGGAGAAAAGATTGCGGCAACAATCCTTTCCGCAATTAGGGATAGCTACCTGTTCCATCGTCCTAAGAAATTGGTTGCCTTTGCCGGATTGGATCCAAGTGTCTTCAAATCAGGCAAATTCAAGCATCCATTAACCACATTACAAAAAGAGGTTCATCAAGATTACCTCAAGCGCTTTATTCAGCTGTTCAATGCGGCCTGGCTAAAAATCGAAATAAAAAGCTTATTGCCTTTTATCAACGCAAGCAAAAGGAAGATAAGCCTCACAAAGTTGCCACCATTGTTGTGCTAATAAGCTCGTTCATTGGATTTATGCCATATTAAAAAGCAAGAAAGTATTTGTAGATTTGTCAGTTAACTTCATTTGTTGGTTTTAGTATTGGAAAATCTTATAGCAGAACCGTCAATTATATATATCCTTCTTATCCTTACGGAAGATACAGATTAGAATATAGACATGTATATAAAACCTATAAGGTGAAACAAGAGCAAAAATACGCTACAAAATATGTCTATGCGAAAAAATGGGTTGAACGTCAATATCGTGTAGTTAAGTTTTAAAACTAAGGGAGAAATAAAAATTATGAACAAAATAAATGTGGGAATTTCGTTTCTATATATGGCTACCTTTCTTTATGGAGTACGTTATATTTCAGGCGCAATGGGGGTTATAAGTTCAACAGAATGGAGCGATGAAGTATTCGCAGAACATATGTTATTTATTCCAGACGGTTTAATGATTGCTACTGTAATTACTTTAATTTTAGGTATTGTTTTTTTTGTGTGGGGATTGGTAGATAATTTCAAAAAAAATTAAATCTATTCATTTTTATGTTCTGAATTATTGTATTAATCCCGTAGATTTTAAAGTTGAATAAAATGCATAGGCTGTCTCGAAAGTTTAAAGTACACTTTAGATAATAAATTCAATGTTACATAGACAACATCCCGCACTACTTTTTTAGTGATCCGGGATGTTTTTTCGGATCTAACCAACTCAGGCGAACCTTCTTGAGACAGCATCTTATAAAATAAAATGTCAGTTATGGATTCATAGAAGTGTAGATATACACTGCTGTCATTAGTGCCTGGTTGTTCTAATTTTGCATAAATTTTAATTATCCGTATCATCTCTCCTTGGTGGTACCCCATTTACTGTTTGTTTTTAAAGAAATGCCCCCTACTTAAAGGATTAGACCACAAAGCATGTATTCAAGCTGATACAATTAAACTTTAATCTTATTTCTGCACTTTTATTCGTAAAACTAAATCATATTTTTATGCTAAAATTAAGTAGCTCGATGATGCTAAATAGTAGTTTCTTTAAAGGACGACTTTTCGGTGCATCAATTGTCGGATATAGACATTCTTTTTTTTATATAGTAAGTATTGAAAGGGGAAAGAATACGTGGAATGGCTAGATAGAATGAATCATGTACTAGACTACATTGAAGATAACCTAGTTCAAGATATAGACTATAAAAAGATCGCACAAGCCGCTTGTTGTTCTGAGTATCATTTTTCTAGAATGTTTTCATCTATAGCAGGTATACCCTTATCAGAATATATAAGAAGGCGTCGTTTAACTCTCGCTGCATTTGAAATCCAACAAAGTGAGAGTCGCATCATCGATATTGCAATGAAATATGGTTATTCATCTGCTGATTCTTTTTCTCGTGCATTTCAAAAAATGCATGGAGTAAAGCCTTCAGCGATAAGAAAAAAGAGCATACCATTAAAAGCCTATCCTAGAATCACCTTTCAAATAACGATTAAAGGAGATTCCGAAATGGATTATAGAATTGAAAATGTAGAATTTGATTTGAGAATTGTTGGTAGGAGTAATACTATAAAAACAAGTCGTGCGTTTAAAACAATACCATCACTCTGGAATGCCTCAAAAAAGAATGGTTTTACTAAAAAGTTAATCGATATGTCATGGGAAAATCCCAAATGTACATTAGAAGGTCTTCTAGGTATTTGTGGAAAAGAAGCTGCTATAACAGAGGAAAAGTTTAATTATTTTATGGGAGTAAGATATAATGAAGAGCCTCCCACTGAGATGGAAACGTTGATAATTCCTGCAAGTCTATGGGTGGTCTTTCCAAACATCGTAGATGCTTGGAAAAGGTTATATACAGAATGGGTCCCCAATTCAGGCTACGAACTTGCTAACCTGCCATGCATCGAGTGTTATTATGGACCAAAGCATAAACCAAGACACGAATTATGGGTTCCTATCTTAGCTAAACCACCTAAAAATTGAGTAGCAGTTCTACCATAAGGAGGATAGGATCTAATAGAGGGATTAACGAAAGTATCTAATAAAAAATTCCCCGGTTTGCTAACATCACTATAGCGGTATTTATCTGAAAATAAGTAGCAACGTTTAAGGTAGAAGTCTTCTGTTTATGAAAGAACCTACAAAAAGAACCCATTTTGAATAATATCCAAAATGGGTTCTTCAACTACTAGAACTATCTTTGTATGAATTATTTTTTTACAGCTTCAAAAGTAATTAATTTGGTTTGTTTCGAAGGTAGTTTTTGATAATTGTACTCTGCCGAACATGTTACTTGAGAGAATCCTATTTTCTCCAAAAGTAGTTTGAATTCTTCCACCCCATACCAACGTATGACAAACTTCTGTAATTCCGTGTCTTGTAATTCACCTTTTTTCCATTTTTCATACCTTAAGTGAGATAATGTATATTGTTCAACCCAATCAATTTCAATTGATTTGTTTTCCAATATGATACCTTCATTACTAGATAAAGAAAAAGTTGAAGTGAAAATTTCTCCTGTATTCCAATCACTTGGTATTAATAGATCAAGTATTAAGCGTCCATTTGGGATAAGATGATTATAGAAACATTTTAAAGCATTTTTAGCATCTTTTATATTTTCTATTAAACAAAAAGAACCGGTTGGAATCACAATTACCTCATATTTTAAAGACAATGAAAAATCACATATATTAGCTTCATATAAATTTGGCTTTAATCCTCTTTTGTCACAACGTTTACGACAAGAGGCTAACATCTCGCTAGAATAATCAATACCATCAGCATGATAACCTTTTTCTAACAAAGGAATTAAGAATCGTCCTGATCCTGATGCCGCCTCTAGTATCCGTCCCTTTGTACCTTTTAGTATCCCAAAATAGTACTCAATATCACCTTGTACGGAATGACCAACTGGTTTAGTGAAATCATAAAGCTCTGTACTTAACTTACCATAATAACTAAACAATCCAATTCCTCCGATTTTTTATGCGGAAGAATATTATTTGGTTTATTAACTCTTCCGCACCTTTATAGTATTGGTTATGTGAAAAGAGCAGACTTTCATAATGTTTCACTCACTTTCTATTAAAATATAAACTAAGTATATATTTTAATGGATGATATTACAAATATTTTCAAATAATTCGACATAGAAATAGCTTTACCAGACATGTTATCCCAACAAATATATAACAAGTATCATTTAGTGCTTGTACCCTAAATATGCGTATAAATCGAACTTAAAGACTAAGCAAATAAATTGTTACAATAAAGCAATATATAAGAAATCAAAATAATTAATTTGTTTATAACAAAGAATATTAAAATATAAGGAGATTCCTGGATTAATCTAGTCTTGAATTGAGCACAATTACGTGCTATTTATTTTAATTTATAAATCATCTGTATAATTAATAGGCAGATGATTATCAGTAAAAGATTTTCAGCTATTTTTTGAGGGATTTTAGGTAGAAGTAGAAGACCTATCTGCGAACCAATAATAGAACCAATAGCCATTGAAATTGCATAAGACCATATGATAAATCCTGTTTGAAAAAATACAATAAATCCCCCTGCACAACTTCCTAGGATTAGAACCCTCGTCATTTGGACAGCCTTCATATAAGTATGGCTGTTTTTCATATAATAAATAATACTAAATGTAGAAGAACCTGGGCCAAATCCCCCATCATAGGCAGCCACAAACAAAGGAATATATAAATTCATCTTATATGTAAGAGGCTGTTGATCAAATTGGATATTAGCTGTCCATTTCTTATTTATCAATGTCACTATTAATGCAAGATTAAGTAATAAGAATGCTACAATATTCATCGTCTTTTCATGAATATGGGAAGTTAATAACGATCCACCCATTCCTCCTAAAAATGCTACTAATAAATTACTCATTATAGACCTTATTGAAAGCTCCTTATGACGAATGAGATAAAATACACTTGAAAATGCAGCTATGCCAGAGGAGAACTTGTTCGTAGCAATACTCGTTTGAATTGGAATACCAGTTAACATCATACCTGGTATAGTAATTAAACCAGCTCCTCCCGCTAAAGTCCCCAAAAAAGAGGCTCCTAATCCAATAAGAATTAAAACGAAGAAATGATAGCTGCCTCCTTTTATTTCCCATATCCATGTTCCAATGCCAATTATTGACATAACAGTAAGGAAGGAAATGACATATATTTTTCTATGCCTCTTTTGTTTTCTCTGGTGTGTGAATTCTTCTTCACCGATTGGTGTATTCAATATTTCTCCCCCCCTTTACTACCCTTTATATAAATGGTATACATTATATAATGATAAATCTAATATATATTTTAAATTTTTTTATAAGATTTTTTTATGAAAGGGTTTTATCAATGAATCTTCACTCACTTCGAATATTTACTACTGTGGCATCTATAAGGAGTGTTACCGAGGCTGCAAGAGTTCTTTCTATTAGTCAACCTGCTGTAACCATTCAAATACGTAATTTAGAAAAAGAAACAGGATTGAAGTTAATTAAAGCAGAAGGAAGAGGAATAAAACTGACTAAAGAGGGGCAATTTTTATTTAAACACGCTGAACGTTTATTTGATATGGAAAAAGACATTGAATATAAACTGAGGCAATTAGAAAATGGAAAACAAGAAAATTTACGGATAGCATCAACTTATTTACCAGCTAATTTTTTATTACCCTTATGGCTAGCTAAACTAAAAAAAGACTCACCCCTAGTAAAAGTAGAACTATATAGTGGTAATTCAAATGAAGTAATTGAACAATTACTTCACTATAAGGCAGACATTGCTTTTGTAGTAAACGAAGATTGGAACCAATCAGACTTAAACCTCCACCACCTAGTGGATATCGATTTTTGGTTTATTGTCCCGATAGGTCACAAATACGATGGAAAAGAGATATTACTATCCGATTTAGTTCAAGAGCCATTTTTATTAAGAGAGGAAGGGAGCTCTACAAGAGAAATTCTTTTTTCATTATGTAGGGTTCACGGTGTTACACCTCCCCGTGTAGGTTTGCAGTTTCATGGTTTAAATGAATCTATTCGTTCAGTTATAGCCGGATATGGTGTAATGCTAGCACCCTCTCTCGCTATACAAGAACACTTGAATCGTAAAGAGGTGGGGAGAGTTAAAGTTAAAGGCGTTGATATTAAACGACCTGTATACCTTTGCAGTCGGAAAGAAGATAAGGAATTATCCCCCAATATAAAAAATTTTCTTGATTTAGTAAAAAAATACTATTAAAAAACTCAATTACTAAAATAACAAGCAAATAAAAGACAAAACGAAAGGGCATGCGTCCAATAAAATACGGTGTCCATCCCCTAACTATAACTAACTATTAGATTACTTCACTAAGTTTAGAGTTTCTAATCATCATCTTTCGTTTACACTTAAAACCTTTAAGTCAGTGTATTACACATTTAGGCTTTTCTCCTTATTTTTCTGTATTTTGTGTAATTTTTCATAACAAATCGTGCCGTCGGCTGTGCAATCAAAACTTCAATCCAAAAAGCTATGAAAAAATTTCGGGCCAGGCATAAAAGAAGTTTTGAATCGGTTCTAGACTTATCTCTTTCATGCCAATCTAAGATCCGATCACTGTTAGTAAAGTAGATAAAATCGTTACACTAAACAATATATGGAATAAAACTCTAGCATTAAAATCGTCTGTTGGTTCAATAAATTTTTCTACTAGCTTATTAACAATCGGATTAAAGTATTTATCACATAATCACCTGAACAATTTCATTTGAAGAATCAGTTCAATGTATAGATTCTATCATCACTCCTTTAAAATAATACGTTTTCAGCGATGGCTTCAGTTCCTTTGGAAAGCAAGACCGCTTTTCTGCGGAATCTTCAGCTCAGCTGTTTCCGAAGGATAAGGAAGATTTCGCAGCGATACATCGCACGCAGAAAAAGCGTTCTTCTTTTTCAAGGAGTCACGTTTTTTGACTATGCTTTTTTATCGTTCAGCTTTGGGGTTAACTATGTTAGTTTCGCCCTAGACCCTACGACTATTAATTTTTAATTAATATTATTACATCATAGTCTACTTCATCTATAAAGTAGCTCCCGCTAAAACTAACTTCAAATCCGCCTGGTCCAGTTAACTTCAAATCTGTTACTATTACCATACTTCTGAATAATCTGCTAAATACTTTAAATATCGAATGATCAAAGTCAGTAATATGTAAGCTATTATCGTATTTAATATAATATCCTTCACCAAAATAACTATCACCATTTATAATAAATTCGCTAATTTGCTTAATAATATTCCCTCCCCTCATCTTCTACTATTCGACAAAAGGGAATATATTCCTGCGTAATTTTACCCAAAAATAAATTACATAACCAAATCTAACAAACTACAATGTAAAGAGAAACGGTGGTACAGGTTCTGATTAAACACATACCACCTTTTTATGGAACCATATATTTTTAAAGACTCCGATTCTAATTCTTATAAAGTAAAATCTAGTTTACTTTACACTTGTCACTGAACGGATTGGCAGTAAGCTTCCGATTAACGCAATAGCTGTAGCTGCTAGAAACATTTTTTCAAAACCAAATACCGCAATTCCCTCCCCACTGCTGAAACAGATTTAATAATAGATAGTAACGAAGTTATCGTCGCTTTTACATTTTGATGGAATGATAGCCGCAAATAACAATAGAAAGCCCTCACTGATTATAGTGAGAGCTTCAGCATAAAATGTGTTTTTCTAACTATTGCACGTAGCTTTTACCGAACATTAAACAATAAAATGAGTAAACCAAGCGATATATTTCGCCCCTGGTATAAACAACAATTGTGCAAGCAGCGTTCCTAATAGCCTCGAGATAATCATCAGCAAGGAAATGTTTTTAAGTGTTTGATAACTTCCTCTCCGGTTAACTACATCGTCAGCTACTATCGAAACCTTTGGATCTACGAAGATAACTAGCAGTATTGTTGCAATCCCATTTATTAAACCTGATGCCATAATTGCTGTGGACGAACGCTCAGGAGCCAGTAATGCTGCGTATAAGGCAGATAGCACGCCAATTGTATAAATTGCGGTTATTATCATATTTACAAAAAACAATCTAATTGGAATATCCTTGAGCGTAGTACCTTTCAAGTATGTAAATCTTGGTAAACTAACATGCTTTAATCCACGCTTCATATACTCTAAAGAAACAATTCTCTTAAATAAAGATGGAACAGAACCTCTCTCTTCAGATAGGTAAATGATTGCCCTTGAGAAGAGTGCTATAAAAGTAGGAAGTAATAGGATTCCAAATACTGTCCCAATTGTTGACGCACCTATGAGAATGCGAAATTGTGTTTCTACAAATTCTTGAGCATTATGAACTGGTGCGGTATCGATTAAACTACCTGTAAAAGGTTGCTGCATCATATTAGCTAATCTTGAAACCATTACCATTATATTAAAGAGAGATAACGCTGAAGCAATCATCTTTACTCTCGCCCCAGATAACCTAACAGCATAAGCGAGTGTTTCAATAGAATGAATGATAAAGATAAATAAAGCTATAACTATTAGTTTTTCAGTTAAAAATTCCAACTCCATACCTTCTTTTTATTCACTAGTGGTGGTTATTACATCTAGTAAAATTCTATAATATAGCATTATAACATCTTATATCACGATGTCTTTATTGATACGAAAAACATACTATGGCTAGATTTATTAACCATAAAATTAATCTTAGCACAAATATTGGTACAATCATAAATCCTTGTTTTTAAAGCGTATTTAAAGGGAAATTTAACGTATGATGATTTTATCCCACATATAACTGGCAGTAAGCCCCCCCACTGATTGAGGTTTCACTTTATAAAATATTATTTTCGAATTCTTGCAATTATCCCCTTATTAACTTCTATTAACGTTCTAACGTTTATCTTTACTAATGAATTAATGGAGCCTCCACCTGTATAAACATATTCTAATTCTGTTACTTTTGGATCGATTAAAAAGGTTGCAGCAAAACCAAAAGATGGAACTCCTCCTATTGGATAACCTGTTTGTCGTAATACCTCATCCTCATCCGCTAGACGTGGACGATCTATATGTAATGCCTTGCCTACCCTTGATGTACTTGCTCTGTCTTGACCATTGACAATTGCTACAATTAATTGACCTTCTTTACTAATCATGCAAATATTCTTAACAAACTCGCAGATTCTACCTCCTACAGCATTTGCAGCTTCCCGAACGGAGTGACAGGACTCGTTTACTTCCAGATATTCTACATCTAAATGATTATCATCAATATACTGTTTTATTTTTTGACCTGATTTCATCCGAATAGTCCCCCTTGTCATGTTAAGTTATTTTACTAATTACTAGCTATATTGTCTAGTTTCTTTACGAAGGTACAGTAAATACTGGAACATTAATCTTTATAAATGATAATTTTAATGTAGTTTTTTTCATACAATAAACTGAGGTGAAAAAATGGCAAGAGTAAATTATCGAAGTTCTGATGTTGACTTGATGGCAAGGATGATGAGAGCAGAGGCTGAAGGTGAAGGAAAACAAGGAATGTTATATGTTGGAAATGTTATCGTTAATCGTGCTAAAGCAGATTGTCTAGATTTTAGAGATGTTAAAACCATTTCACAAGTTATATTTCAAGTACAAGGAGGGAATTATTCTTTTGAAGCTGTTCAAAAAGGAAATCTCTTTTACAATAGGGCAAGATCTGTTGAAAAAAAACTAGCAAAAAAGAATTTGGATTATTGGAGGGAACATCCAGGGAAATATGCTCTTTGGTATTTTAATCCATATGCACCGTGCCCTCCAACATGGTATGATCAACCTTTTTCTGGTCAATATAAAAACCATTGTTATTATGAACCGGCAGCGGGAAGCTGTGAAAGTGTTTATATCGGAGGCTAAGTTACATTTTCTAACTAATTTTTAACATAATATAATCAAACAAAATATTGAAGCTTTGTAATATCCTCTTAACGTTCCTTTCTATACTGTTCTTTCTCATACGGCTCACAACCTTTCGCATTATGAAAAAGCTGTTTTCCTAAAATGTACAGGAAAACAGCTTTAATGATTCCAAGCTGCTTTTTTAAACGTATTTCTTAAAGAATCTTGCCAAAAAACGCTGTTAACTTAGGTACAGCTTGATTTACATATTCAGGGATATCATACAAAGCAACATGTGTTGCACCTTCAACCCAGAACAATTCCTTTGGACCATTCGTAGAATTGTTCACTATAACTGCGTGTGTCAGCTTCTGTTCCATTTGTCTCTACAGTACGCTGCTTCGCAACGACTTCAAGTGTTTGCAATTGCCTTTCAGCACTATCTTCTCCACGTACCATTCACCGAAATCCACTGCACTAACAGTTGCAACTGCTTTGATACGATGTTCCGTTTGAACTGTAGCTACGGAATAACCTCTATGCCATAACAAATAGGCACTATATGCATTGTGAAAAGCCTAACAATTCCTTTTCTCTTCTTTTATAAAGCTAAAATAGAAATATTTTTGCACCTTTAACTTAGGAGAAACATACAATATAAATATAGTACTAGCAACAAGTAAAAGCCCCCACCATGGTGAGGGCTAGACCGTTTTAATAATTCCAACATTTAATAATATGAGTCACAAAAGCGACATTTCTTTTTAAATTTCTTTTCAAATTTCTTTCTACAATGATCACAGCAGTCATGGCTTTCATCATGGAAATAATAAAAACATTCTTTCTTTTTGCAATGGAAACAATCACAATGGAACTTCTTTTTACACCAGTCACAAAGATGATGGTGTTTTTTATTACAAGAATGACAATAACACATAACCATCCTCCTTTCTTTTATTTCATTTTATGAACATACAAAGGAAAATGATTGGACAGGTCTCATAGTATAAATTCCACTAATTTTTAATATTTCCTAAAGTTATATCTTACGGATGAATTACCAAACGTAATAAGGATGGTTTAAATAATCTGTGTTTTTATTCCATCCATAGTTTATTAGATAAGAATAAGACTATATGATACTAGACAACAAGCCAGTTTTCTGTACGTCCAGAGATAAAATGGCTTGTTGCAATTCGTTTGTTTTCTATATAGTTCTTTAGAATGACCTCAGAATCGTCACCCAGTTAACATGGGTGGCCTTTATTTAGTTAAGCTAGTTATAAATAATCTGCTTCACTTTATAAATGGTATAATATAGCAATCGAGAAGAAGTATCGTTTAAAATAATTTGATATAGTTGACAGGATTAAGAAAAATGGTAATAAAATCGCTTAAAAGAACAACTAAATAAAGGGGGATAAATCATGAAAACAACCCGATCAAAAGATGGTACAATGCTAGCTTATGATACCTATGGTAAAGGACCTGCTCTAATTTTTATAACAGGAGCCACTTGTTTCCGCTCATTTGCACCAGTCTTGCATGATGCCAAGGTGTTTGCAGAAGAATTTACAGTCTACAATTATGACAGACGTGGGCGGGGTAACAGTGGTAATACAATGCCATACGCAATGGAACGTGAACTAGAAGACATTGAAGCGATGATAGACGTAGCTGGAGGTAGAGCTAATATATACGGACATTCTTCTGGAGCTATTCTTGCGCTAGAAGCTACAATCCGACTTGGCCAGAAAGTAAAAAAGCTGGTTATGTATGACCCTGCCTATTCAAACGATGAGGCAAACCAAGAAGAATTCAAAGCGTTAAGTCAGGGATTATATAGATTGCTTGATAGTGGTAAGCATGACCAAGCAATCCGTATTTTCTTGGAAGGGATCGGTACACCTAAAGAAGTGATTATGGGTATGCAGCAATCACCACAATGGGAAACGATGGTAGCACTTGCCCCTACCCTTGCTTACGATACTACATTAGCTTTGGATTTACCACCTGTTACACGAGCTGCTCGTCTAACTACACCAACACAAATAATTGTTGGCGAAGAAAGCCCTACTTCTATACATGATACTGCCAACCAACTTAGCAAGGCGATTCCAAACTCAGCATATTTTCAACTAGAAGGACAGGACCATATGCCTAACCCTGAGATGTTGTTACCAGTACTATCAAGATTTTTAAAACCATAGGCTTTAAATAAATTTGCCTCAGGAATAAAAGGTGGAGGATAGTAAATAGTGTTGATCAGCTATAAAAAAATATGAAAAAGTGAGTAATTTATAACAAACATGCAATAAACGTATTACGTAAACTAATACACAAGATGATTTTAAATTATCTTCTATATGTTTACCTTCTCTTTTTCCTCCTTTTTACGGGGGACTTTTTATGTTTGAAAACATGTGTAGCTTAGTTAGAAAACGGGAAAAGATTTATGAGCAGCCCCTTTCCCAAGCCATATCCACTCTCGCTGCTCTCAATCTATAATGTAATAGAGTGGATAAACTTAAAGGGCATTTTCATTACAATGTCCTTTAAGTACTACTCATCTACTATAGCGTCAGTGTTAAAGACCATACATCTATTCGAATACGAACCAAAAAATTCCTCCCCTGTTAAATTGGATATTGATAACTACTCATGTATTTAGTACTCTGTTGACAATTTGCTCCTGATTTAAAACTGTGCTTCTTTTCAATATTACTGCAATCCATTTGTATGTCATTAAGTATAAATCAGTATATGCAGCTTAAATTTAGGTATTTAGTAAATAAAAGATTGACCTTCAAGTAGCTTGAAGGTTTATACTTTCTTTTGTAAGTAGTTGTAGGAGGAATGACAGATGAGTGGAGCACATGCAAACTTGAAACAACAATCCGTTAAGAAAGTATTTTTTCAGTATTTCTTTCCTTCATTATTAGGAATGATGCTGATGTCGATAAATATCCTTATCGATGGAATATTTGTAGGTAACGGGGTCGGAGCTGAAGGGCTAGCTGGTGTCAACCTTGCCATGCCAGTTTTCTCGTTAATATTCTCGATCGCACTATGGATCGGTATTGGTGGGGGAACCATTTATTCGATCTATACCGGAGGCGAGCAGTTGACTAAAGCAAGAAGTGTATTTTCATTGGCTATTGTCAGTGCGTTATTGCTGCTATTAATCGTTGGCGTTTTCGGTTATGTTAATGTAGAGGCGATTGCAAAACTGCTAGGCGCAAATACAGATACCCTTACTCATACCGTCGAATATTTGAAGATTATGTTCTTGCTTGGTTGGCTAATTGCTTTACAACAGCTGCTCAGCATCTTTGTCCGAAATGATGGCAGCCCAACCTTGTCGATGGTTGCGCTTGGTGCGACTGCAATTATTAATATCGGGCTAAATTACTATATGATTTTCGTCTTGGAGTTAGGAGTCTTAGGCGCCGCGCTTGCAACTGCCCTTGCAAGCTTCGCTGGTTTACTCGTCCTATTGCTCCATTTCTTTAAAAAGCATTCGAATCTAAGAAGCCCTTCGTTCCAGTGGTCATGGAAAATGCTTGGAAGCATCTTCTCGATCGGCTTCCCAAGCTTTCTAGCTGAAGCGGGAACCCTTGTCTTCGTTGCTGGGTATAACTTAGCAGTCGTTGGTTTGCTTGGCACAGAAGGAGTCGCTGCTTTTTCAGTCGTCAATTATTTGCACGGCTTCATGTTCCTTTCATTTTTTGGAATAGAGTCAGCACTACAGCCATTAATTAGCTTTTACCATGGAGCAAAAGAGAAAGTGCGAATCAAAGAGAGTGTAAGGATTGGCGAGAAGGCATCGTTCACGCTGGGGGGAATCCTACTTCTCATCGGCTTGTTTGCTGCACCTTTACTCGTATCACTCTTCGGACTCGAATCTGATGAGGTACGTAAATTGGCTGTGCAGGGCATTCGATTGTTTTTCATAGGCTATATCTTCCTTGGATTTAATTTCGTTTACATGACTTATTTTCAGTCCATTGGAGAAATTCGCCCATCGATCATTATTATTTTGTTAAGAAGCTTTGTTTTTATCTTGGTTTTACTATGGTTATTACCAAAGTTCTTTGGTATTGCTGGTGTGTGGTTAGCACTTCCAATTGCTGAAATGCTCGTTGCATTGCTACTCTTTTTTATCACAAGAAAACATGTGTTAAAGCACCGGTAAAAGGCACATCTAAAATAGACGGATCAAACTAGAATTCGGCACCTTTTAATTTTGATTCTCCTGCTTGATATTTACTACGTTACTCATCAAGCAGGAGTGAAAATTGGGTCAGTGAAATAACAGGACTTATGACTTCCTATATAGAATTATGGAGTTAAAGTAATTATATAAATAAACTTAATTATTCAGAGGTGTGAAAACAGGCAAAAAAACTGAAGAAATAAGAGACTAAGACAGCTTGCATGGAAAACACCTCACACTATAGTTACTTTAATAATGTACTAGAAAAAAGGGTACTAATAGAAGCCTAGTTGAGATAGTATGTGGTTTAGGCTGGATAGCTCAATCTATCAAGAATCACCCGTACTTTTTGCATATTTTATTCCAAAATAAACTAATGTAAGTACGAAAACCGATATCCAAATCCATTGATTTTCTACAATAAAAATAAGCATAGCAGCAATAACAATTACGGTTAAATCTAATTTCTTTTTTATATTTTTTTGAGTTAGTATAAAAATTATTATTAAAACAGCTATAACTGAAGCAATTATATGAAGTTTCATTATTCTAGATCCCCTCCCACCTTCTATTTTTATAGTAAGCCGATTAGTGGATATTATCAACAAAAAAGAGGAAGGAAAAAATTTTAAAAAGAGGTTTTATCATTTTGGCTTGCGGTAATTTTTCATCCCCCTTACATAAATTATTTCGTTTTTCTTTAATTGAATAGTAATTCCAGAATTGCAATTAATATAAAACGTTCTCATATTACCCCAACGAGTATAAATGAATTCTTATATTATTAATTAACAACTGAATTATCAATAACATATTCATATAATTCTACCTTCTTTTTAATCAGTTCTCCACATATTTTTCTGTATACGGCGGTTATATCTAAACTTCGTTAGCAAAATGCTCCTCAAATTCCTTTATTTTCCCCTCAACATTCTTAGTATATCCCTTTAGCCTCATAGACTTTTTCAATACTCATTGGCTTTTTGGAGTCAAATAAGCCATTATAAGCAAATACTGTTAAATCCACTTTGAAGGAACACTTATTAGAATTACAATGCTTTTCTTTTTTATTTTTATGGTAATCATCTCCTATATATCTTGTCTTCTTTTATAATTAATAATGTGAGAACTTTTATTCATTTATTTATGTTTTTTAGCAAAAGTAGATAACTATGAATTTTGTGGAATCGATATTTATGCAACTATGTTTGAAGTTTTGTGAACCAACTGAAAAGACCAATTAGGTTAGTACTAATTTTAAAAAGTAGGCTTATGTCTTAAACATAGGTAGATATCCATACATATCATAAAACTGTTATGAAATTAAAAAAACTCTGGAGGAATTTATATGTACGATACAATGTTTAATCAGAATCATTTGTCCTATCAAACGGATCAGAGTCATTTGCCTTATCATAAAATTATTAAAACAATCCAACATTGTGAAGCTGTTTGTGAATCTACCATATATACAATTCTACAAATGGATAGTTCTAGCCATAGAAATGAACAATTAAGACTACTGAGGGACTGCGCTGATATCTGTACGTTAACTGCTAAGAGTATTGCACGTAACAGTTATTTTGCAAAATCTATTGCATCGTTATGCGCACAGATTTGTGAGGTTTGTGGAAATCATTGCTTACAACACCCTGATCAGCAATCACAATATTGTGGTAAAACTTGCTTACATTGTGCTCAAGAGTGCCGTAATTTTGCAATAAACATGTAGTTTTGCACATATTCTAATCAGATATCTCCTGAAGAGGGAGAGTTAAGGGTTAAGGGAAGTTTAGATAAGGAAACTCTGAACTAGACTCTGAGTATACAAAGTTATATTGAAATCCACCCTGTCAAGTCAGTCAGTGTAAATAATAAAGGTTGTCTAGGCGGCCATTGGGGCTGGGACAAAACCCAGTAAAATAAAAAGTGGTACTCGCCAATAATTTGGTGAGTACCACTTTTTT
>NZ_BAAACY010000126.1:0-11201 GCF_039521925.1 Virgibacillus salarius
ATTCCATAATAGCTACTAGAGGAAGCGTAAATCTGAGCATGTAGTGATAAGGACTGAGCGAATTTTGCTCAGTTTTTCTTAGTAACTTCTTTAATCGCTGTAGTTCTAATCTTATTAGGCTATTTTTTATCCGACATATAACTGGCAGTAAAACCCCACCTGTGAATTTTTACTTTTTGTAATTACTAATAAAAATAAAGGAAATTATACAAGGTTGTCGAATTAATATTATAAGGACATTAAATGACTAGATCAGACAGAGAACAATAGGTTTTAGTTGAAATATATAAGGGTATTTTTATTTATAGCCATTTTTTGCTATACTTTACAAGTAGAGATCAGTAGAAATAGGTTTATTAGTAAATCTATTCTCTGGATATATACACATATTGAAAATATTACAATACATAGTGATAGTAGAAGGAGTGGACATAGTGGAAGTTCTCGGATATATAGCAGCGTTTATAGCAGCAATAGCTTTTGTTGTCTTAGTTGTTTATGTAATTATTACGTTAAAAGCAGCCAGGGAAACGTTAAGTCATGTGGCTGGTACATTAGAAGGTTTAGATAAGCAAATGAAGGGTATAACCGAAGAAACAACCCAATTATTAAATAAAACGAACAAGCTCGCAGATGACCTTAATCAAAAATCGGCAAAAATGAATGGATTATTTGATGGTGCAAAAGGTATTGGGGAAACTGTTAAAGATTTCAATCAGTCTTTAAGACAACTTTCTAACAGTATTTCTCGAACTGCTAGTAAAAATCCTGAAAAAGCCTCTCAGGCCATTAAATGGGGAACAGTTCTTATGGATTTATGGAAGAAAAAAAATAAATAAATATAGGAGGAAAATTACATGGCAGATAACAATATGAATAGTAAGGACTTTTTATTGGGTACTTTTATCGGAGGAATTGTTGGAGCAGTTACAGCTTTACTATTGGCTCCAAAATCTGGTAAAGAATTACGAGGTGATATTAATCAGGGTGCTCATCAAGTAAAGGACCGCGCATATGTTTGGAAAGACGTTGCGCAAGAAAAAAGTTCAGATTGGAAAGATAAAGCCTATACAACTGGTTCAGAGCTAAAGAAAAAAGCGATGGATTCAACAGCTCAAATTACGAAGAATGCATCACAGAAAACAAAGGAAATTACCAAGAGTGTACAGGCTAAATTACAAGAAAAAAGAAGTAAAGAAGATAAGGCACTAGAAGCAGCAGAAGAAGTTGCAGAGGCAATAGAAGACGCTGCAGAAGAATTAGAAAAACAGAAGTAACGAATAAAAAGGTATGTCTTATGAGAACAGAGCTGTCTTTAAGGGCAGCCCTTTTTATTTATAAAAAAATGCAATGTATAAGGACTCGTCTTTCTTCAAAACATAAGAAAAAAGGCGGTATTTACATGCTTCTATTAATCGTATTAGGTGCAGTGCTTGTAGTTATTGCATTATTTTTTACAATTAAAGTCGGCAAAGATATTGAGGAAAGAAATAGTGAGTATGATACTGAATTTAAAGCAACAAGAAAACATCCGGTATTACTTAACCCGGCTTTCTTAGCCTATATTATTGGATTTGGTTTTCTCATTATTTTCATCGCTTATTTAGCTATGTCTTAGTCTGTTCTTTTATCAGGAATATCTATTAGCAAAATAAGGCTTAGTAATGAAAAGAACATAAATAAAAAGGACACCATTTTATTCTGCGTGGAGTCCTTTTTATTAGTATAGGAAATTATAAAAATTAGCTCGATAAATATGGGCGTGTTGAGTCTGTCCAGCCCCAGCGCCCAGAAACGATGCGACTTCACGATCGCTCTAATCTAAGTCATCATCGGCTCGCAAACTCATCGTGATTCCTTACTCGCTAAAGTCGCTACGTTTCTATTCGGAGGCTTGCGCTTTTGTTCTAACTAAGCCGTGTATTATTCCCAAATGATTTGTAAATGATCACCATGCTTAATCGTTGAATGAAAGCTAGATGGTGCATTATTTTGATATATAGAGAATTTGCCGTTGGCGTTCGTGAGGTCTAAATCTACATAACGAAAAATGTCCTGATAGATAAATGGCTGCTGCTCTTGTTCGTAAACTTTTAATCGATCATGCTTTTTTAATGGTGTATCCTCATCAAGTATGCTATCCCCTTTTTTAATTACATATAGAGGTTGAACAAGTTCTACTGACTCATTATTAAACGAAACCATAATCCTATGTGTTAATGGTTTATTTAACTGGTTCAGTACATCTTTTACAGTTGGCTGTTCAGCTAGTAATAGCTGTAATCGATCTCCTTGCTTAAGACGATGATCCATTGTAGCAGGCTTGCCGTTAAGAGCTATTTGTGGTTCGCCCTTTGTAATGTGGATTGGTTCTTCATTTACATAGACGATAAATGGTTCATCTTTTCCTACTTTATCAGAAGATACTTGATTTAAAACAGCTTCTAAGCTGTTCGGTTGTCTCCATGTAAGATTATCTCGATCTTGTATACTATATTCTTTCGTTACTGGTACGTTATTCACCTCAAACTGAGGATATATGTGATATTTTGCTCCGTTATAATAAATCATTAAAGGTGGTATATCTCCAAGAAGTTCCTGAATTGTTACTTGAGCATGCTTTCCATCACGGCCTTTTTCAATTGTTATGATATCACCATTATGAATCTTACTATTCACAGAAGCATTGGTATCGTTTAATTGGATACTCGGTGGTTCACCAATTTCACCAGGTAACGTAACTTCTTTGTTATTTATAGTTATAATCGAGGCTATACCTGGCTTTCCATACCATTTTTGAATATCTATACTGGATTGAATAAGACAATCTCCCACTGTTAATTCTTTCATTTCAAATAATCTTATCGTATTACCGTTAACTGTAACACTGACATAGTGGACAGGATTTTGTTTGGCCGCAATTCCTATACCAATTGGAGTGACAAAATCAGGTCCTGTAGGTAATTTATTGGTTTTTTCTAATTGGTTAATTGCATCAATTCCCCGTACAGCTACTCGATTTATCGGTAGATTTAATTTACTAGCTATTGAATTGGTTATTCCTGGTGTTAGACTTCCTCCACCAACAAGCATTACGGCCTTTGGCGAGTGTGAATTTAAATTGATAATTTCATTCGATATTTGCGTGGCCAAGTTATCAATTGCATCCGTAATATCGTTTTCTATCATGTTGGGTGTAATTGTCGCTTCAAATCCTAGAATGTCCTCTACAATAGCTTCACCATTATCGACAATCATACGTTTTGCTTTTTCTGCAGATGGAAAATCTAATAAGTATTGATCGCTTATTGCTTCCGTAATTTCATCACCCGCAATTGGAACCATTCCATATGCAACTACTGTCCCTTTATCCGTTATAGCTATATCACTAGTACCAGCTCCAATATCAACTAGCACAACATTTAATCTTCTCATAGACTCTGGAATAAGCACATGTATAGCTGCAATAGGTTCTAAGGTAAGAGCTTCCATTTCTAAGTTAGCTCTTCCTAAGGCTGCTAATAATGATTCAACAACAACTTTAGGTAAAAACGTAGCGATAATTTCGACAGAAGCTTCTGTACCTCGCTGATCAATTAGTGAACCAATTTGCTGCTGATCTATACGATAATGCAACACGGAATAGCCAACGCAATAATAAGAGGATAAATCAGCATCTTGCTGTAGTTTTTGCAAGTTCAATTGTGCCATTTGGACAGCGCTTAATTCTAGGTGTTTAATTGTTTCTTCGCTAGTGATCGGTGTATCCTGTAATGATTTAGAAGCAGTTGCTTGTGTAGTCATTAATGCTCTTCCAGCAGCAGCAACACACACCTTGCTAAGCGAGCCGTGAGATGACTCCAATTTATTTTTTACTTCTATAATTGTTTCAGAAACAGCCACAACATTATGTATTTGTCCATCTCTCATCGACCGTTCTTTATGTTCCATCATATAATAATCCAACATATGATAGGTTTGGTCACGCTTTTCTAGTATGATTCCAGTTACAGAGCGTGTCCCAATATCCAGTGCAAAAATCCGATCCTTCATAAGCAATAATCCTTTCAAACAGATAATATGAATCAATTATAAACTTTTTATCGACAAAGAAAAAATTTTTAGCTATAATTGTCACTAATTATTAAAAACAAGAGGCATAGGGGGAACATAATATGAGTGAGTTAGATCAGGTTAGAGATCAACTGGATCATGTGAACCAGGAGATTTTAAAGTTAATAAATGAACGTGCTACACTTGTTCAACAAATCGGGGAAATAAAAGCAAAACAGAGTATTAAGCGATTTGACCCTGTGCGAGAAAGAGATATGTTAGATAAAATTACTTCAATTAATGATGGTCCGTTCGAGAACGCAACCATTGAGCATATCTTTAAGGAAATTTTCAAAGCTAGCTTGGAACTACAAGAGGATGATCACCGTAAAGCATTACTTGTATCTAGAAAAAAGAAGCCGGAAAATACGGTCATAGATATCAATGGTGCTTCAATTGGAGACGGTTCTATTCATTTTGTAATGGGACCATGTGCCGTTGAGGGATATGAACAAGTTGCTCGTGTAGCCAAAGCTGTAAAAGAGAATGGAGTAAGGCTACTGCGTGGGGGAGCATTTAAACCAAGAACGTCTCCATATGATTTCCAAGGTCTTGGTGTTGAAGGCTTACAATTACTCAAAAGAGCAGCAGATGAGTATGGGTTAGCTGTTGTTAGCGAAATTGTAAACCCCGCACATATTGAGCAGGCAATGGATTATGTTGATGTAATTCAAATTGGTGCTAGAAACATGCAGAATTTTGAATTGTTAAAGGCAGCCGGTGACGTGGATAAGCCCGTACTTTTAAAACGTGGTCTTTCAGCCACCATTTCTGAATTTATCAACGCAGCAGAATACATCATTTCACGAGGCAACGGAAATATCATTTTATGTGAACGAGGAATTCGGACGTATGAAAAAGCGACACGTAACACGTTAGATATCTCTGCAGTTCCAGTATTAAAACAGGAAACGCATTTGCCGGTTATGGTTGATGTCACACATTCCACTGGTAGAAGAGATCTGCTATTACCTACAGCGAAAGCAGCGATTGCAATTGGCGCTGATGGTGTTATGGCAGAAGTTCATCCGGATCCTGCTGTTGCCCTTTCAGATTCAGCACAACAGATGGATATTCCAACATTTAATCGTTTTATGGAAGAAGTTAAGGATATGTCTAATCGGATGAAATAAAGTTTTGTTTCATTTTAATGTTCTGAAATAGAGAGGTTGATGGTCCATTGTGATGCATCAGCCTTTTTTGCTTTGAAAAATGTTTCATAGTAGAGTATGATATAGAAAATAGAGAACGATATCTATATATTAGGAGGTAAAAAGAAAATGAACATTACAATATATGATGTAGCAAGAGAAGCAAATGTATCCATGGCTACAGTTTCTCGTGTCGTAAACGGGAATCCCAATGTAAAACCAACAACTCGTAAAAAGGTATTAGCAACAATTGAAAGATTAGGATATCGTCCCAATGCAGTGGCTAGAGGGCTAGCAAGTAAGAAAACAACAACTGTCGGTGCGATTATACCTGATATATCCAGCATTTTCTTCGCAGAATTAGCCCGAGGTATTGAAGACATTGCAACAATGTATAAATACAATATGATTTTAAGTAATTCGGATCAAAATAAAGACAAAGAGTTACAATTAATAAATACCATGCTAGAAAAGCAAGTAGATGGGATTATTTTTATGGGTGGAAATATTACGGAGGAACATGTTCAACAGTTTAAGAGTTCATCTGTACCAGTAGTGTTAGCTGCTACATATGATGATAACCATGAAATTCCTTCTGTAAATATAGACTATGAAGAAGCTGCATATGAGGCAACTAAATTCCTAATAGAGCAAGGTAACGATATACCTGCGTTTGTTTCTGGACTAGAAGATACGCATATCAATCAGTTGAAATATAAAGGCTACGCCCGAGCATTAAATGAAGCTTCGCATTCCGTAAATGAATCACTGGTTATTAAAGGAGATTATTCGTATAGCTCAGGAATTGAAGCGGTGCACCAGTTGTTAGAGCAAGATCAAAAACCAACCGCTATTTTTGTGGCTTCGGATGAAATGGCTTTAGGCGTTATCCATGGCGCGCAAGATAAAGGCTATCGTGTTCCAGAAGATATAGAAGTGTTTGGATTTGACAATACTCGTTTGGCGACAATGGTAAGACCAACGTTATCAACGATTGTTCAGCCAATGTATGATATTGGTGCTGTGGCAATGAGACTCTTAACAAAATATATGAATAAAGAAGAAGTACAAGATAAAAAAGTCGTTTTACCGCACCGGATTGAAAAAAGAAGCTCAACAAAATAATAAAAGATGCCGATATACTAAATAGAGATGAAAGATGCATGTTCAAATGTTGGAATTGGATGGATTAGACACGTGGACTAAGCTTTATCAGGGGTTAAAACGCGATGCCACTTCCAATTTTGAACATCCTCAATCAACAGCTATCTGAGGAGAGAGAATATGAGAAAACGTGATATATTAACTCCTATCGGCATTACATTAGGTTTTATTATGATTATGCTGGCCATTGTTTCCAAAAGCGGTACAAGTGGGGCATCTATTTTTATGGATATTTCCTCCATTTTTATCGTTATCGGAGGACTAGTTGCCTCCATGTTGATTAATTTTAAAATGGAACAAATTAAATTAACAAGAAAGGTCTTAAGTGAAGCATTTCATAAGAATGACCAACGCTTACCTGAATTGATTGGATTATTTGTTCGTTTATCAGAAAGAGCTAGAAGAGAAGGAATATTGGCACTGGAAAACGAACTAGAGGAAGTAGAAGATCCTTTTATTAAGAAGGGTATTCTCTTAGCTGTAGATGGTATTGAGCCGGAAGTAATTAAAGATATAATGGACGCTGAGATTACTGCCGTAGAAGATCGTCATTATAGAGGCAGATCCTTAATAGAAAAGGCAGGAGAATACGCACCAGCTTGGGGAATGATAGGAACACTTGTTGGACTGGTGCTCATGCTCAATAATTTACAAGATCCTTCAACATTAGGGCCGAGTATGGCAGTGGCGTTGTTAACAACGCTGTATGGTACAGTTCTTTCAAATTTGGTTTTCATACCCATGGCAAGTAAGCTCGAGAGTAAAACGGAAGAAGAAGTATTTCTCAAACAGATCATTATTGAAGGTGTAATCGGTGTTCAATCCGGACAGAACCCAAGAATACTGGAAGAAAAATTAAGTGCCTTCCTATCCAACGAATCAAAAGCAAAACAAGAAAGTGACGATTCTGCTAAATTCGTGGAGGAGAGTATTCATGAAGCGTAGGCAAATAAGACGATCAAATAAGAATGGTGCGCCAAAGTGGATGGTTACTTATTCGGATATGGTTACGCTTATTTTAGTATTTTTTATTCTTTTGTTTTCCATGTCGCAAATTGATTTAGTGAAATTTGAGGCAATTTCAGATTCATTTCGTAATCGAATGATTTTCGATTTTTATCCTTCACCTGTTCCTATGGACAATCCAACGGAAAATACAAGTAATGAAGAAAGTGGAGAACAGTCTAATGAATTTGACACACCTACGCAGATGCCGAACACAAACGATCGAGATAAACAAACGGATAAAAATGAACAATCATTAGATGATTTAATGAAGGAAGTAGAAGCTTACTTAGATAAAAATGACTTGAATAAAGTAATTTCTGCTAATAGAACAAAGCAGGGGGTTGAGCTTGTACTACAGGAGAGTATATTGTTTGACTCTGGTGAGGCGGTTATCCTAAATTCTGGGAAACCATTTTTAAACAAAATAGGTTCGTTACTCAAAAATCTACCGAATCATGTACATGTTGAGGGACATACAGATAGTCGACCAATTTCTAACTATCGTTATCCTTCGAATTGGGAGCTTTCAGGAGCAAGAGCAAGCAGTGTCATTCGTTATTTATTGCAGCAAAATGACTTTGATAGATCCCGATTTTCATCAGTAGGTTATGCGGATACACAGCCTATAGCGCCTAATACTTCAGCAGTTAATTGGAGTAAAAATAGGCGTGTAGAAATAGTGATTTTGGAAAGAAATCAAAGCCCAGTTGAAGGAGATAACCAATAATGGTTATCTCCTTTATTAATAGTCTAGGAAATTATAAAATTAGCCCATGTGGATAAACAATAGGCGCTTGTTGGGCAGCTTCCAGCTCCAGCGCCCGGAAACTAGGGGAGTTCACAAATCGCCCTAATCTAAGTCATTATTGGCTCGCAAGCACACCGTGAGTCCTTTATCTCCGTTGAATCGTCGCTACGTTTCTATTCGGGAGCTTACGCTTTTGTTCCTACATTTCGATTTTTTTCGTATATTTTAATAACTGCAGTAATGTATTGTTATTTTTCTCTGATATTTCCTGTTTTCTAGGTATATGCGGTACGATATTGGCTGAATCTGACCAGTAATCTGGCAGAGGTGTTTTCGAATATTTCTGCCATTTGTTTTTCCATTTCTCTGGGAGTGCCCCTGTTGCTAGTTGATTATGTTTCATGATATTCCATATTTGTCCCCACGCACGTGGAACTACTCGCCAAATATCATAGCCACCACCACCAAGCGCAATCCATTTCCCATTACAATATTGATGGGCTAACTCATGAGCTAGCGCTGGTATCTTTTCATATATCGACATGGTCGCGCAAAGATGTGTCAGAGGATCATAACAATGGGCGTCCGCTCCATTTTGAGTTACAATAACATCTGGTTTAAAAAAGGCCGTAATTTCTCTTAATGCAGAAGTATAAACGTGTAAAAACGAGTCGTCTTCCGTAAAAGCATCAATAGGTAAATTGAATGCATATCCATGTCCGCTTTTAATTCCACGTTCATTTACATTTCCAGTACCAGGGAATAGATAGCGACCAGTTTCATGAATAGAAAAGGTGCATACATTTGGATCATCATAAAAACCCCATTGGACGCCATCACCATGATGTGCATCTGTGTCAACATATAAAACACGTAAGTTATATTTTTCCCGAATATAACGGATCGCTACTGCACCATCATTGTATATGCAAAATCCAGCAGCTTTCCTTTTAAAACCATGGTGTAACCCGCCACCAAGATTAAGCGCATGAGACGCTTGACCAGTTAATACTGCATCCACTGCTGAAAGGGTACCGCCGACCAAACTGGCAGATGCATCATGCATATTTTGAAAAATAGGTGTATCCTCAGTATCTAATCCAAATTCTACTGCATCTTCATCTGCTAACAACCCTGTACTAGCTTGCTTAACAGCTTCAACATAAGCATGGTCATGAAATAGCATTAGTTCTTCGTCTGTTGCTTGCCTTGGTGATAATAAATCCTTACTAGAAAGCAGTTCTTTGCTCTCCAATAACTCCTTGGTTAACAAGATCCGTTTTTGATTAAATGGGTGATCTTCATTAAAGTGATAATTTAAAAAGGAATCAGAAAAGATGAATTTAGCATGACATGTCATCGATTTTCCCCCGCAATATTATTTGGCCATAACAGTTCATAGCCTGCATTACGGAGATCTTGTATAACAGGAAGTGGATTCATTGTTTGAATACGGAATACTAATATCTTGTAGTTTGGATTATCTTTAAATGGGTAGACAAGTACTGAAATGATATTGGTTTTTCGTTTACCAAAGATGGAAGTGACTTCGGGAAGAATTCCCGGACGATGTGGAACTTTAACTTCTATGTGTGAACTTTGTACATGTGTCCCCGTTAATTGAATCATTGTATATAGCATGTCTTTTTCAGTGATGATACCAACCAGCTTATTGTTTTTGCGAACAACAGGAAGACAAGCAATTTCTTGTTCATAGAAAATCTTTGCTATTTCTTCTACAAAGTCCAATGGATGAATGGTTATAACTGGCTGATTCATAATCGTTTGAATTTCATGATCTAATTCACAGGCTTCGGATTCTTTTTCAAAAATAGATGGACTAGCATCTCGCACATCACGATCCGATACAATACCTATAACTTCTTTAGTTGAATCTACAATTGGTATATGCCTTATTTTATGTTTGTGTAGTAGGTGTAAGGCTTCTTTTATTGTAGCAGTTGGTGGTAATGCGATTACTTCCGTCTTCATGATTTCTTCCACCAGCATGTTAAAGACCCTCCCGCATATTTCGATAGTGATGTCGCTGTAGAAAACGTAACGTGTCAAATTTTTTAATAGATTCCTCTGAAACATTTTTTCCTATTCGTACCATTAAACAGTTAGCAGGGTGCGAAATAATTTCTGGATCATCTGTAGGTGCAGGTAGAAGTCCACCAGCAGCCATCATTTTCTCCATGACCTTACGATAATCCCAGATACTTAATTTTGTACCATCTAAGTCCCAGTGCCAGTAATACTCTGTGGAAATAATGATATAATTCTCCATATACGTATCCATCATTGAAACTTCTAACAAGCCTGAAGCAATTTTCGCACCACGAAAGTCTGGTATTACTTCAATAGCTCCTAGTTCGATCAAATCATCCATTGCAAATTTAGACCACCTTTCTAAAGGGTCGGGATGTAGATAGGTTACGTAGCCAATGATTGTATCTTTTGTTCTTGCAACAATAATTCTCCCCTCAGGAAAGGAAGCGATTTGCATGATTGCTTCGAATTGTTTCGTCGCAGGTCGAAATGCAGTTAAATCATGATGGAATTTATACTCCTTCAGTTCTGCAGCTGTCAGTGGTCCTTCAATGATTATCGTTTCATCACTTGTCTCTCGTGTTTGTAGATAATGTTTTTTCGTATGCTTCATTCAGTCACCACCTGTCATGTATTACGCTTACATTTATTATACAGCAATATCCACAGATTTTTTAGTAACATCTGTGAACGATTCATAAAAGATACGATCTCAGAATTAGAAGCTTAGGTCTAACAATCAAAACCATCCGTGTGAACTCGTAGCTTGCTTTACGACTGAAAGCCTCAGTTATCAGATTAAAGCCCCGGTGAAAGGACTTTCTGCCTGTATTCTAAAAGAATCTTTTATTTTTTTATAAGTTTAGTGAATTTCATAATTATGAGCCTTTGTGGATCAATGGGTTTAAGACATAAAAAATGGAGTACCTCCCCAAGTCTAGTATAATGGTAAGTGACCAAACTAA
>NZ_BAAACY010000127.1:0-7357 GCF_039521925.1 Virgibacillus salarius
ATTCCATAATAGCTACTAGAGGAAGCGTAAATCTGAGCATGTAGTGATAAGGACTGAGCGAATTTTGCTCAGTTTTTCTTATTAGAAACGATAACGTAACAGCTATATGAAAAAGTACACTTGTCTAAACAGGACTATTGTCAATCTAATCTGTCCAGATTTGTATATAGTCGATCTAATTTAGCAGCTAATAGATCCATATGCACCATTCTTGCCTCTCGTATATATTCCTTTCCATTTACAAATAGAAGAAGCACGGGAACTGTAAAAATGGAAAAATGACCAGCCACTTCTTCTACCTGCTCTGCTCGTATATGTACAGCGTTTATTTTAGGGTAATTCTCCATGAGTGATTCCACTTGTGGTAATAAGCTATGACATACACTACAACCTTGACGAGATACATAGAGAAAGGCAAGACGATTTGTATCGATAAAATGGTCAATCTCAGCAATGTTTGTTAATTCAGGAAAATGATTCATTGTTGCTCCCACCTGTACGTAGTAGTAATATGGACCGTCCTTATCCCGCAAATAACTGGCAGTAAGCTCCCCACTTCATGTAATAAAGAGAAAAACTAATATGGATAAAAGGGGGATCAACTGCCAGTAAATGTCCGATTGGTTCACCTAACCATTTGTGGGGATAAACAAAAACCCTACGGATAGAAGTTTCACTTTAGATAGATCGATGCTCTTATCATACCATGCCCTGACTGTAACTACGCTCCTAAATGCCTAAGTTTGGATGGATTTCAAGCATCAACATCTTTTAAACGCTTCTGAATGGGGAGATGGGAAAACTTTTTCTACTGATGGTATACGAGTTCCAGAAGGGACTTACAAAAAGCGGTGAATTCGCAAAAGTAATAACTTTATACGAAAACACCGCTTTTTCCATTTTAAGGTTGTTTTTTGGGTACGTGCTCGAATATTTCACCACTTGCGAAGAATTCAGTAACTCGTTGAATCCAGTCATAGTAATCCATCCACTCTCGTATTTCATGGAGAAGCTCATTAATTGCTTGTTCATTTTCTGCTGTTACATCTGCTTCTTGTTGTAATGTATCTAATTTTTGAATTAACCGTTGTTCAAAATTTCGGCTACGATTAATCGCCTTTTGCCATGTAAATATGAACAGAGAAATAAATGTCTGATAATAATCTTCTTCCACTTGATATAAATCTTTTCGGACACCTTTCTTAAATACACGCTCAGCAATGTTCATATCAATCATTTCCCGAACAACCTGACTCATTCTGGTTTTGCTCATTCCGGTCTCAGCAGATAGCTCGTCTAGAGTCATTGGTTCTCTATTCATATAAATGATACCAAGCACGCGTCCAACACTTGTCGATACCCCAAAGGCGTTCATATTATCTGTTATCTTTTCAATAAATTGTGTTTTAACATTTTCAATTTGTTCTGTATTATTCATTGTATAAATCTCCTTATTGGCATGCTCTTTGAACTGTACCACATTGTAGCTAAAAACCAAAATGATGAAAGCAACATATTATTTATATAATTTGCCAAGGGAAAGGAATAATAGAATAACATCTTTAACAATTGATTCTACAATTAGATCATTGTAAATGGAACAATGATTTTGGATGCCATTTTTCCTCCATGATAAATCGTTTCATTCGCTACAACCCCATCTTTATGGGTTTTTGTTGTCTTACCGTTGTTTAAATTAATATCATACAACGGTGCGTTACTTGCTGCAATATCTAGCCGTATCTGATGGCCCTTTGGTAACGTATATGCAGTTGTTCCAATTTCTGCTAATAAACAAATTGGGTGGCTGTCTATCACCTTTTCACGATGAAATGAGTGCATTAGTACCCATGCTCGACCGCTTGGATCTACATCAGCTATTCGTAAAGAAATATCACATAAGCTTGTTGGAGAAGAGCACCAAATTTCTGCTTTGAGTGTGCCTAATAGTTGGATATCATTACTTATCGGCTTCGTTGTATAAACAAGCACATCATTACGTTCATGCAGATCGTTTATATCAAATATACCTGAATCAACACCTGCTATCAACGAACCCCCTCCACGAGTTGGAACAGGATTGTATGGATCAAGTGTAAGTGAACTTTCTGTCACCTGACAAGACGGAATGGAAACTAACTTTCCATCTCCTGCACTTGTCTGCGACTTACCGTTACTTTCCAAAAAATATTCTTGTTGTTTAACGATAGGGAATTCATCGTATGCCGCCCATTTTTGTTGTCCCATCAAATAGAGTTGTACCGGTTTTTGGATATACAATGGCTTATCTTTTAACCATTTATCAAACCATTGTATATGCACTTTGGTAGGGTCTGTTATTTGGTCAACACCTATATTCTTAGCTGCGCCCTCAAAGAATTTTTCACCAGCATGACCAGTCATTTGTTCATGCGTCCACGGACCAATCCACAGCATTTTTTCCCCATGATATGCTTTATAGGCTTGTAATGTTTGGGGAAGCAATGCGTCAAACCACCCTCCCATAAAGAGAGCTGGTATATCTACATCGCGTAATTGACTCTCCAACTGCACACGTTCGATGAAATGATCGTCCAACCTTCCTTGCATAACATCAAAGAAAAATGAGTCTGGATCAAGGTTCTTCATTGGTGACCACTGGCTGGCGGGTGCCTCATGCAAATATTCGGTTATATGTTCCAAATAATGATTTAGCTGTAAGTCATCTAACTGATTTTTTCGTTTTAATTGATCCTCTATAATGGAACCTAACACCCATGTTTCAAACTTGCCAATCGCATGAGGAGTTGATCCAGTACCAATCATATCTCCAAAAGGATCAGCCATTGTCATAACAGGGGCTATGGCTTTTAACGATGGTGGTTGTTCCACTGCAGCAGCAAGTTGTGTATAACCATGATAAGACATGCCAAACAATCCGACTTTTCCATTAGAAAATGGGAGACGAGCCGCCCATTCTACTGCCTCATAACCATCTTTTCCTTCATGTACAAATGGATAGAATTCTCCATCGGAGGCGTATCTTCCTCGTACATCTTGGAGTATTACCACATAACCCGCTTCTACCATTCGTGGTACTTCTAGGTACTCGTTATAATAGCGAGGCGTTTCCTTGTTATATGGGAGCCTTAACATAAGAACTGGGAATTCTCCTGCTTCAGTGGGACGGTAAACATCGGATCGTAAAATCGTTCCATCCGATAATTCACAGATTATATTCTTATCTATCAACAGGTTATGAGCCTTCATCATTTCCCTCCTCGTTAAACTGTTCATTGAACCTTACTTAGAAGATTTCACCGGTTGCAGTTTCCGTTCAATCCATCCCATAATCAGGTCAGCAATAATCGCCATTAACGCAGTTGGAATAGCACCGGCAAGAATGATCGGTGTGCCATCTGTTGCATTTGTTCCAGTAAGGATAATCGCCCCTAGGCCACCAGCACCAACAAAAGCTCCGATTGCTGCAATACCGATACCAATAACTAGCGCGGTGCGAAGCCCTGCCATAATAACACTAACTGCAAGAGGCAATTCAACCATGCGAAGCAGTTGAAATCGAGTCATTCCAGAGGCATATCCAGCTTCAACCACATCTTTATTAACCTCTTTCATGCCAACATATGTATTTTGCGTAATTGGCAAAATGGAATAAAGCATCAGGGTAACTATTACAGTATTCGTACCAAGTCCCATTACAATCATAATAACAGCCATTGCTCCTAATGCTGGTATTGTTTGGATAATACTGCCGAAAGCCAGTACCCAACTGCTTAATTTCCCGTATTTTGCAATCAATATACCAAGCGGAATGGAAATAATTGCTGCAAATAATACACCATAGGCAGCCATTAGAAAATGCCTGTAAAACTGCACCCAGATATAACCGCTATTCTGACTAACATAATGGATAAATTGTTCCAATGTTTCCATTTCACTCACCCGCCTTTACTGACTGCTCAAAGTAATTATGTTCTTCAAGAAATTGTTTAGCTACCTTCCGAGGGTTTATTAATTCCACATCTGCTTGATAATTTAGCTCTTGCATGGTTTCCGTAGAGATTTGATCATTTAGTCGTTCCGTGATCTCTTGAATTTTTGGATATTTCTCTAGTACCTTATTAGCAATCACTGGTGAAGCGTCATAAGGTGGGAAGAATTGTCGATCATCTTCAAGCACTTTCAGATTAAATTCTTTAATCCGTCCATCAGAAGAATATGCTAGAACAACATCCATATAGCCACTAGCGGCTGCTTGATACACGAGACCGATGTTCATTGGAAAAACCTCTCCAAAAGAAAAATAGGTTTCTTGAAATCCGTCATATCCGTCCCCTTTACGATTAATCCAAGCATTATCAACACCGAAACGTAAATCATTCGCATAAGGCTCTAAATCAGATATCGTTTCAATATCATTTTCTTTGGCGAATTCCTCTGTCACAGCTACAGAATAACTATTTTCAAATCCATATGGAGCCGCCCAAGTTTGATGGAAACGATCTAGAAATTCACGTTTTACAATTTGTAATGCTTTATCTGGGTCGGTGATCGGGTCCATACCAAGAGCTCCAGATAAATCTGTTCCTGTATAACGTGTACTTGTAATATCCAGATCCCCTCTAGTCATGCCTTGATGCTGAACGATAGATGACCCAAGATGCGTCACTAAGTCCGTATCTGCATCCGTTTCTCTCTCAATCATGATTGACAGCATTTCCGCAAGAATTTGGGATTCCGATGTACCTAATGCCCCAATTTTAATTGTTTCATTTGTTGTACTTGCTAGTCCAGGCAAGGAACAGCCAGAAAGGAACACAAATAGTAGAAGTAATATGCTGCCTTTATAAATCATTCTTTTCACATTTACACCTCCAAGTTTATGCCGTTTTATAAGAATCCTTTAATCCATCAGGTGTTAACCAATCTTCTAAAAATGCAAGTGAGCGATCTGCAATTAAGGCAAGTATCGTAGCCGGTATTGTCCCAGCAATAATTAGAGACGGTTGATATAAGTTCAATCCATCAAAAATAAAGTCACCAAGTCCTCCACCGCCAATGAAAGCTGCAAGTGTTGCCCAACCAACAAGATAAACAGTCGATAAGCGAATACCTGCCATAATTACCGGTAGAGATAAAGGAAGCTCCATCTTCACAATCGATTGCCAATTGCTCATTCCCATTCCTTTACCTGCTTCTTTTACTCCCTGATCAACATCACGCACACCAATATATGTATTACGTAAAATCGGTAGCAAGGAATAGAAGAATAGTGCGAAGATCGCCGGAATCTTCCCAACTCCCATGATGGGAATGAAAAATGCTAGAATTGCTAGACTTGGAATAGTTTGTAATATACCAATAAATGAGATGAAACGATCGGCAAAATTCGGTTTCCTCGATAAGATAACTCCAAGCGGTACAGCGACTAAAACACCGAGAATAATCGCTGCTAGTGATATATATAAATGCTCCCACGTTTTAACAAACAGTTCATGACCGTATTCTGCAAGAAAATCCATCATTTTTGCTTCCCTCCTACTCTGCTCCTGTTGCAGCTAGTATTTCATTCGTCTCCATACCATCGCCCCATATCGTGTCATAGACGAGGTTAGCTAATGTCGCACGTGTCACAATTCCTGCTAGTTTTTTTTCATCATCAACAACAGGCACATATTTCACTCCTCTACGGAGAATTTTGTGAACGGTATCACGTAATAGACTATAGCGAGAGACGAAAAATAACTCTTTCTCCATTATTTCTTCTACAAGATGCATCTTTTTATAGTTTAAATTAATACCTTCTATGTCAATAAAGCCTTGGAGCTTATTCTCACTATCTACCACTAACAATGAATCTACATGTCTATCTTTCATTGTAGATATAGCAGATTTCAATGTCGTTCCCATTTGTACTGTTACAGGTGAATGCTCCATGATTTGTTCGACCGTAGTAACATCAGGTCGACCTTGAATTAATCGATCCTTACCTAGAAATTCTTCTACAAATTCATCTGCTGGATTTCGCAGAATCTCATCTGGAGTATCTGCTTGGACAATCTGTCCATCTTTCATAATCACAATACGGTCGGCAAGCTTCAACGCCTCATCCATGTCATGTGTTACAAAGACAATAGTCTTATCCAGTTCTTTTTGCAGTTTCTTAAATTCCTCTTGCAGCGCATCTCTTGTAATTGGATCAAGTGCTCCAAAAGGTTCATCCATTAAAATTAATGGTGGATTTGCTGCTAAGGCACGAAGTACTCCAATACGTTGTTGCTGGCCTCCACTTAATTCATGTGGGTATCGATCAAGAAATTCCTCCGGCATATCTACTAGTTGTAATAATTCCCGTGCGCGTTTATCTTTCTGTTCTTTTGACCATTTTAATAGTGTTCCAACAAGCACAATATTTTCTTTAATTGTCATATGTGGCATGAGGCCAATTTGCTGGATCACATATCCGATAGATCGTCGTAATTTTACAGGGTCTTGCTCTATCACATCTTTTCCATCAACAAGAATGGATCCTTCTGTTTTATTAATGAGGCCATTGACCATTTTCATTGTGGTTGTTTTACCACATCCACTTGGACCAATAAAACAAACAAATTCACCTTTTTTAATATGTAAATTCAGATCCTTAACGGCTATTGTACCGTCTTCAAATAGCTTGGAAACGTGTTTAAATTCTAACAATGCTAGCACCTCCATTAATACTGTCGAACTTTGTCGTCCTATACTAGTATAGGAAAAAGAATCGATTATCGAAACAAGCATTTAAATTCATACAGTATAAAAAATTTATAAAATTTATATTGTATAAAGTTTTTATACTGTATAACGTAGAATTGCTTAAAAATTCTTCGTATTTAATGGTGATCTGTTTTTTTACTAAGATAAATAATGGAAAAAAAGCGATATGAAGTTATATGAATCATACAGAAGAATTAGGGTGTCTTGTGGATTGTGGTGAATTATAGAATGTAAAGGCATCTATAAACAATAAAATAAGGTCGAGGGTTAAAAATGTGTGGATAACCTGTGGGAAATGCCGGTGCTGTTTTAACGCAAAGACATATAATAGTAGAAATCATTACAAGCTTGTAGAGATTTGCCCATGAATGAATCTCCCAATACAGAAAGTCGATACGATAGGTATCGGCTTTTTGCTTTATAAGTTAAGAAAGTATAAAATCAGTGCAATGACTGCGTTAAGCCAAGTAGTTATTTTGAAATGGTTGATGTATATTGGCAATGCTCCGACGAATTACTTCGCTTTCCGCAGGCACGGCCTCAACTAACTTTGCAAAGAAGAACACGTTGCAAAGTGGATTTTCGGCTCGCGCAATTCCCG
>NZ_BAAACY010000128.1:0-1638 GCF_039521925.1 Virgibacillus salarius
GAATTTGAGTCGTCTTTTTTATAACAAATTTCAAGTTTCACTGAAAAATCATAAGATTTTCAGTGGCCTCACTATGCTCAGGGATTTTTTGACAGAAGGCGATATTAATAAATTTTACGCCCTTCGCTTAAATACGATTTGGTTAAAGTTAACCGATACTTCTCCACCGAATCCACCCACTTGAGGAATGATATTCACTAGCTCCCAGCCTTCATTACCAAACTTATTTAACTTCTCTTCCAACTCCTCACAATCTGCAGATGTAATTCCTAAGGTCCATGTTTCAACTGCATACTCCCACTTTTCCAAATCGATAACCTCCTTATGCTGCAAAAAGCATTTTATACCTTATACGAATAGTAGGTGCAGAGGTTTCACCGAATACCAAACCAGATTGCTTACTTATCGGTCACTATCCTCTATTTTATACTCCAGAATGTCACCAGGTTGACAATCTAATGCTTTACAAATCGCATCTAACGTGGATATACGAATCGCTTTTGCTTTCCCATTTTTCAATATCGAAAGGTTAGCCATTGTAATTCCTACTCGATTAGATAGCTCTGTTACACTCATTTTTCTTTTCGCTAACATCACATCAATATTAATTATAATTGCCATATTTCCACCTCATACTGTTAAATCATTTTCTGTTTTGATCGCTAATGCACTACTTAATAATTGCTGCAGGACCGCTGCAAAAACGGATACAACAATGGATGCAAAAATAATTGTAAATGCGATAAGTGCTACTCCAGGGTGAAAAGCATGCTGTGACATAAGGTATAGGGCGCCTATTACATATAAAATACTAATTACCACTGCACAATATTTTATATAGCGTAAGGAAATCACTGATGCCTTCGAGAAGGCATGATGAATTTCAATGTAGTTTAAAATTTTTATAGCTTGATACAAAGCAAAATAAAAAGGTATTGCCGTACTATACAAACCTACTAAAATGGGGTATTGCAAATGACGAAATGCTGGAAATTGCTCTGCGGTATTACTTGCCAACGAAGGTAGCCAAAATACACATAATGTAAGTACAATAATTCCAATAAGGATAACAGCTATTTTTAAAAAAATGGTTGTACCTTTCTTAATCTTCATGAAAGCACCTCACTTATTTATCATTAACAACATAATAATGCAAAATTTATTGTAATTCAATAAATACTTATCATTTTGGATAATTTAATGGAATAAATATAAAAGCATTCCTAATTGACTAGAAATGCTACAAGCTACTTGGTATATCCATTTTCCATTGAAGCTCTATCATTTAGAAAAACAAGTGAAGCTGCTTTACATTAGTTCAAGGATCAACCATAAACACAAAAAGATTATCGGAAACATAAACATGGATGCTATCATCGTTACTTTAGGTCTTTTGAATACATGAAGAAAGTACAAAGGAATGCCAAAAGTAAATACATCCACTAACATCAAGCCAAAAAACTTACTTACCACTCTATCATTGATGGTAACATCCTCCTCATTACTAACTGGTTAGGTGCCCGCTACTTTTGCCCAAACCAAACTTAACAATCTGATTCATAAATACCTAAGAAAAACGGAGCAAAATTCGCTCAGTCCTTATCACTAAATGCTCAGATTTACGCTTCCTCTAGTAGC